>JAAYEB010000391.1 GCA_012728995.1 Fibrobacter sp.
GGTGAACGCCACATTCGAACTAACTTACTGCGTTATCCAGCACGCGAATATGAGACTGAAAGTTCAAGGCGAATGAAGAATTTTTTAAAAGATGATTATTTTGCTTGCCAGAGGGGTCATCCATATGAGGAAATTTGATTTTCCGGGTAGTGCTGTTCATACGGATTAAGACTGAAAGGGTGTTAAATAAAACGGGGCAGAGAAGTGGTCATATTGTATATTAAAAACTTAGAAACTACTGTCCATTTTTCGAAATAGAAAATTATCCGGATCAGCCGGCTTTAATGTTTCCATTTAGATTACTGCAGTTTTTCCTGTCTTGCTAAATTAAACCATAACATCAATTCTACATAGATTTCCCAGCTTAAAGTTTTGAAAAGAGGAATTCAAGTTGAACATTTTGCTAATCTATCTGGAAGTACCTGCTACTTTCTGGAGTTTTAAACATGTACTGAAATTCGTTAATAAAAAAGCGGCTCTTCCTCCGCTTGGTCTTCTGACTGTTTCCAATCTGCTGCCTTCAAGCTGGCAAAAACGCCTGGTAGATCTGAACATCTCAAAATTAAAGGACTCGGACATAGAGTGGGCTGATTATGTATTTATAAGCGGCATGATTGTTCAGAAGGCATCTGCGATCGAGACAATATCCAGAGTGAAAAAACTGAACAAGTTTATTGTTGCTGGTGGTCCTCTTTTTACCACCGGACACAGTGAGTTTGAAGAGGTTGACTGCTTTGTACTCAATGAGGGTGAAATAACAATCCCGATGTTTCTTGAGGATCTTCAAAAGGGCACTCTTCAGCGCATGTATACCTCGAAGGAAAAACCGGATATTGCAAAAACACCGGTTCCGGACTGGTCTTTAATAAAAATGAAAGATTATGCATCAATGGCCTTGCAGATTTCCAGAGGATGTCCATTTAATTGTGAGTTCTGTGACATTGTGGTCATCAACGGTCGTATTCCGCGAGTGAAAACGCCCCGGCAGGTTCTTATGGAATTTGATACACTTTACGATGCAGGGTGGCGGGGACCACTGTTTGTCGTTGATGATAATTTCATTGGGAACAAAGCAAAAGTCGCAGAGATTTTGAGAGAAATCGGTTCCTGGATGAAGAAGAAAAACCGGCCATTTGTCCTGTACACCGAAGCGTCAATCGATCTTGCTGATGATCCTGAAATCATGCACCTTATGCGTGAAGCAAACTTCAACTGCGTATTCGTAGGTATAGAGACTCCCGAAGAAGAGAGTCTTCGATCATGTGGCAAGATGCAGAATACAAATAAAAATCTTCATGATAAAGTGAGAATCCTTCAAAATAACGGCTTTGAGGTTCAGGCCGGCTTTATTTTGGGATTTGATACTGATACCGTGAAAACATTTGATAATATGATCAAGTTCATTCAATCAAGCGGAATCGTGACCGCAATGGTAGGCCTTCTCAACGCGCTGCCCGAAACGCAGCTTTTCCAAAGACTGCAAAGTACCGGAAGAATTCTGAAAAAGCCGAGTAATGGAAATAATACTGACTTTACAATTAATTTCGTTCCGAAAATGGATGTTGACACCCTGATTCTTGGGTACAAACGGGTACTCAATTCAATCTTCAGCCCCAAAAACTATTATTCCAGAATAAAAACGCATTTGAAAGAATACCGCAAGACCTCAAAGACACCTCCGCTTCCCATTACTTTGCAGTTAAGAGCTCTTTCAGGAGCTATCTGGAAACTGGGTATTCGGGAAAAAGGACAGCGCCATTTCTGGAAACTCTTTATCTGGGCTGCCTTCTGTCGTCCAAAAATGCTTCCTAATGCAATAACACTGTCAATTTATGGTTTTCATTATCGTCGTGTATTGATGAGTCAGGCATAGCTATATTTCAGATATTAATTATTAGTAAATACTCAGCTATCAAATTCAACGGGTCATGTCCGCCGGGCGCACACGACCCCCGCGACAGTTCAGTGCAACTCTGAAACTTATGGTTTGGGGGCGTGTGGTAAGCTGTGAATAGTTCCGATTACATGAAAACCGTGAAAAAATCAGATAGTAATCAATCATGGTTTTAATCATCTACATCAGGTAAATCAGCGGTTCAGACATTTTCTTATTGAGATTTGGGATTTATTCTTTTACTTCTTCTCCCAGTACTCACATCTCACTGCATACTGCCTGCTGATCGGTCTCAGCTAACCAAATATTCTATTTTACCCGTTGTTGTCACACACACCATCAGTATAATATTTGTTTACTTTTCCACATTATCTTTTCATGAATCGTAAATGTCTGCCGGAATAACTTAACATATACACTCCGCCCGAAAACTCACTGATATCCAATACTTTCCCGTAGCCGCTTTTGATTTTTTTGCCTGATAAAGTTGTGACCTGCCATTTGCAATTTCGGGGCAGATAAATGGTTCGCGCCAAAAAGGTGGGATTCACGTGTGTTGGAAGATTCATTACAAGAGGTTTTTGTGCTTCAGTTTCTTGTCCCAGCAGGTTTGTGTTTCTGAATTTGACCTGATATGGCCATTGTTCATCATTTGAATAATCTTCATCCCATGGATGCTTCCAGTGTTCCTGAGGTGCTCCGGATACTACCAGCCATAATTTTGAGCAATTGTCCGGACAACTGAATGTAAGGGATTGTTCCGGATTGAGCCCGTCTTCAACATTTGCCGTACCCATATCACTATAAATCCTCTCGCCATTTTCGAGGAGGGCAACAAATCCATAGCGCCAGCCTCCCGATTCTGTTTTAATGGCCCTGAACCCGTTTGCTCCTGCACACCCTTTAAAATGTACGGTAACATCGGTGGCTCTTGAAGGCGCATTTAATTTAATGCTGTTATAACCATAATTTTCGATACACACAGTGTGATCGATATGCCAGAAATTATCCGGGGTTAAATTCATTTTCACCTGATCTCTTTTATCTATATAGTTTTTTCCGTACGATTTAATAAGGGGAAGATCCCATGTTGTTAACCGGGCTGCATGTTCATACATTTCATCATTAAACTGATCCTGGTTTAACGAATTGAGTCTTTTGTATGTCTCCACCGGGTCTTCAGGGTAACGAGACTCCCTCCACAGTTTCGCTGTAAACGTTATATCATGTTTGAATGTCCAGTAATCCGGAAGAAAGTAGTTTGCATAAAGAGGGTCTTCATGAAGAATATGCAGATGATTGCATTTAATGTACTGGTCAAAATGATGTACTCTGAACTGTTCCTCCGGGTACACTTTATAAGCCTGCCACTGCGCGCACTGTTCCCAGAAGCCATTTCCTCCCGAACCATTCTCTCCAAAACCATACCGATACCCGCCTTCAGTATCACAGCCGGTTATATACTGAAAACAATGACCCATTTCATGTGCGATTACGGGTTCAGATTTTGCAGCTGCTGAACTTACCTGCATTGATCCTACCTGATCATCATAACCAGATCCATTTGCAACCCAGTCGGTACTGTACAGCAAAAATATGATCAATTTATAATTGTCTGTTACTGACGATCCTTTGTTAACAAATTTCAACGAATCTACATTAAACGCATAGGCTTTTTCCGCACCCTGCAAGAGTTTATCCATATCCACCCGATAGTTTCCTGAAGCAGTTGATGGGTCATTTCCAAAACCGGGTTCCCAAAAAACAACGACATTTTCACTCTCCCTGCTTCGGGCATAACACCATTTGCTTGAAGATTTATCCGGATCAATACCATCACGCCTTAAAGTATTCGGAAAATAGACTTCTTTGGCTGATAGTGCAGATATTATTAAAAATAGAATAAATGGTATTGATGTTCTCTTTTTCATAACCGTTTTTACCTGTTCTATGGAAATCAAAAAACATTGTCTAAAAACTTTATATTTTTGCTTTTTAATTAATTTACCGTATAAGGTAATGAAAATCTACTTTTTTTGATTAAAATGTTGAGTATCTACTCAACGCAATAAGAGATGATATACGTTTTTTGGGGTTTTTGATCTGATTTTGACTATTTTGTGAATGAATTTACTCAACAAGGCTTTTCCTAAGGCAAAAACAAAACAGAGGATAGCTGTTATTGTTTTGAACACTATATGAAAATTTATTTATACATGAAATTATCTTAAAAAAGCATATAACTCATTAATAATCCCGAATACAGCAAACTGATCTTCCTGCTTCTTTAAAATTACAAACCAAATCTGCAGATTGGTTTAATCGATACTAAATATAAATAATTAATAGTTTGCCTTTTTCCGGCACTAAATCTGGTAATTCACCAGTCCCTTATACAACGTACACTAAGGCCTTTTTTTGAAACATCCATATAATTAAATATTTCTATCGTAGTGGCACTTAAATAGTAGAGATATGCTCCTCCAGGTGCTCCTTCGGTAGATGTCCACCAATTCCCAAAGGAATACAAATTGTTAAAAGACCCATCTTCGGATCTTCCGCCACCTCCTGATCCCATAAAACCAGTAAGACCATCTTCTAAAACATGTTCTTCTATCCAATGGTCAACTCCTGGTTCTTTTAATTTACCTCCCGCGACTGTTGCTCCTCCGAGAAAAGCAATGAGATTTTCCCAATCTTCAACTGTTGCTACTTTCCATCCTTCTGGAGCTAATTTACCGCTATTGACCGCATACCAGTTATATAAAGCTCCAAATATTTGTTTATTATTTAAAGAATCATTGCCGTACCAACAATAAGCACCTGTTAATAAACCTTTCCATGTAGTCGCATTAGTTACTCTTTGTATAGAAGTGCCATCGTTGTATTTAGTTACTTTTAAATTTTCTACCAACCATATCTGATCTCCGATTTTTACTTCCTTATATGTATTACCATCAATATCTTTTATTGACCATATAGCATATAGAGTTACCGCCTCTGTAACTTCACTTTTAAAATTCCATTTTTGTGTGCCAAGGGTATCTGTTGTCCATCCGTCAAAAACGTAGCTTCTTTTCGTCGGTGATGGGGGAATCGAAATTGTATCTTCATAAGCTATTGTTTGGTCATCTATGCTATTGCCTCCTCTTGTATTGAATTTAACAACGTAATGATTTCGGATCCATCGTGCATATAAATCAATATTGGAGGCGCCAATCTGGACAGTAGATCCAATTGTATAATCATCACCATCTCCAAGAGAATCTGTATTCCAGCTAAAAAATATATGACCTCTTTTTTCCAGAGATCCAGAAGATGCAACACTTATTTCAGATTGATATAAATGCGTTGTATTGGGTGGTACTACTCCACCAGTACAGCCATTACCATGATATGTAACCGTGTAGCGAGCCTTTGTCCATTGTGCATACAAATTTATGTCAATGGTATCCATTATGATTTTATCACCGGTTTTGTAACTTTTCCCGCTTCCATCTTCCTTTGTATTCCATTCAACAAAAGTATATCCCGTCTTATAAAGTGATCCGCTGTCTGCAATGGTAACTTCAGTACCGGAATCAGCATCAACTGTTTGGGGAACTTCACCACCGGTATTTGTATTACCGTGATAACTAATCGAATAAGTCGGCTTTGTAGTCCATTTTACGTAGAGTGTAACCGCCGAATCCGGCATGGCAAATTTTGCTCCCGCATTAAAAGTTTCGCCTTCTCCATTCGTTTCAGTACTCCATCCTGAATATGAATAACCTTCTCTATACAGGTTACCCGGATTCCCGGCTACCGTAACCTCCTTGCCTTCATAATAGCTGTTATTGTCAATCGGAACCTTTCCACTGTCTGCATCGTTTGCATTGTAGGTAACTTTATACACAGGCAACGCTTTCCATTGTGCAAACAGTTCCATATCTGAATCCGGCATTGAAAATGTGTCTCCCTCAGTATAGGAAATACCGCTGCCATCCTGTTTTGTATTCCATGACAAGAATCTGTATCCTTCACGTTCAAGATTACCGTTATCCGGAATGGTAACTATTGACTTGTATTTGTATTTTTTCTTTTCAGGAATCTCACCTGAAGTACTTCCATTATCATCAAATTTAAGATTATACTGTTTTATTACCCATTGAGCATAAAAAGTTAAATTGTCGTTAATTACGTAAGTATCACCTGGAGCAAAACCAACCCCGGAACCGTCTTTTTCTGTATTCCAGGAATAAAAGGCGTACCCTTTTTTTGAGAAATTACCATTATCAGCAGAAACCACTACATTGCTCGCAGGTTTGTATCCGGTTGTATCAACTGGAACTTTTCCCTTGTCATTACCGTTTCCATCATAGGTCACCTGAAATTCAGTAGTATCTATTAATGTCAACTTAATTGTATCTATATCAACCATTTCAGAGTCATTTACGATTATCTCTGAAAGTATTGTATCATGATACCCTTTAAGGGTTATTTCAATTGTATATGAATTTCCGGGTAATCCGGTAAACTCAAATGTTCCATTATCGCCTGTTTGTGTTTGTTTATCTGCTGGTAAAAGAGTGATAAGGGAGTTTTTCAGTTTGTTACCGGTTGAGTCTGCAATAAGCCCTTTAATTCCATCAGTAAAAGGACGGGATTTGAGAATGAATGTTCTGCTTGTATCTTTTCCGTATTCATTTGATACAACACATCTGTACGAAGCAGTATCTTTTGCAGAAAACGAAATGATTTCAAGGGTATCTGATTCTTCACTTTCAAGTTGTTTGCCATTCTTTAACCAGACAAATTTCATCGGTGATGCACCGTTTGCATCAGCAATAATTGAAACATTGTTTCCCTCAAATGTTTTTATCGTTTTATCTGTTTTTATTCTGAATTCAGGCTTAAAACCTTTTGTAAGAACATGGAATTTTATTGAATCAGTAACTACAAGTTTGCCGCCCCGATACATTGAATTAATATAAAGCGTATGGCTTCCATCTGTTATGTCATAAAAGGTAAACGTATCTTCAGGCTGCCACTCAAATTTCCACTCACCACTGTCGAGTTTTAAGCTGAACAAGCTCAATTCATGATTGCCAGTAAGCACTACAGTTATCGAATCGATATGAATTGTATCAAAGTCTTTTACACTGGATGTCTCCTCATCGATTATTATTTCAGGCGGAATGTAATTTGACCCGCCTTCATCAAGCAGATTATTCCGTTCATACGCGCATGAAAGTGGAAAAACCATCAAATGTAGAATGAATAGAACTAATGATTTTTTTTTCATCATTATAACCTTCCTCAGAACTTCACCACAAGCTGAAAGCCACTAAATTCACCTGTTACAGGGTAAAAAGAAACATGCGTTTTGATTTTTTCTATCCTGTGGTTCCATAAAAGAAGACCCGAACCGGCAGGAACCAGTATTCCCCCAACTACAGCAGTAATAATCGCGCCCCTGACAGAATCATCTCTTTTTTTCAGATAGTTTTGCATATTATCAATATTATTTGTAATTTCATAATTTGTATTATTATCATCTGCCCTGTAAAGGAAGTAACCCATTACCCCCAGACACGCGGTACCAATAACAATAGAACTGATTCCTGTTGGCTTTAGCCAATTACGAAAGTTTTCAACTTTCAGCTCTTGATTATTTTCGCTAATATTGTAACTGAAAGGTATGTTATATTCCACTCTCTCTATTCTGTCATTAACAGTGAAATTAAACTGGCCGTTTTGTCGAAAAATGCCTCTTTCGATAGTGATGTCATCCTTTTTCGATTTTACTCCGTAAACTGAGTATGAGACAATAAAGTTGGAAAGATTTACATTTTCTGCGCTGTTTGCAATTGTTATACCGTTCCAGTCGAAAAGGTCGGGCTTTTGGGAAAACGTTTTATTGTACAGGCTGTCATTAATGGAAGTAAAAACTACAGGCATTTCAGATTCTCCTGCAACCTCAAGTGAACCCTTAA
>JAAYEB010000392.1 GCA_012728995.1 Fibrobacter sp.
CAGCTTAAATCAATGGGTGGAGATTCACCTTTTGAGAAATCAGACGAGCCACAGCTTGATCCAGATAAATACTGGGATGAAAGGCGGGAAACTGTGGATGCACCCCAGGGGGCTCAACCCGATGTCGAAACTGAAATCAGTATCCTGAAAGGAAAATTTGTCCCAGGCGGATTTGCCTATGTTTATGGGGGTAAAACAGCTTGCAGGATGCAGCCTGGCACAAAAGGAGAAGATATTCTGGCATGCTATATGGATAATAAAGATTATTCAGGTGTAACCATATCTTTGGGACAGGGTAAAAATATAGACTTTACCTCTTTTCGAAAAAAAGGAACTGCTGGGATAGCTTTCTGGGCAAAAACAGGGCCGGGAGTTAAAACAATCTGCTTTGGTATTATAGATGATGACAGTGATGGTAAAAAGGTACAATCAAAAGTCATTCTAAACGATTATGGTCAAATCGATACTGCATGGAATTACTTTATGATTCCGATCAGAAAGTTTCAGGATAAGGGACTGTACTGGGATGCACCTGCAAGCAGGGAGATAATAAACGAAATGGACTGGTCGAAAATCAATGAAATCCGGTTTTCTGTTAACAGACATGAAAACAGGGTAGAAAGCAATCAGCCGGTTATTCTTTATGTTCATGATATATCTATAATAAAGGAGATCCCGGGATATGTAAATCCTGATGACTACTGGAATGCTTTCCGGTCGGATAAACCTGATTATCTCCTGCACGATTTTGATTCGGAAACAGATCGCAATTGGCTTACTTCCAGTGATTCCAAATCCAGTATAAGTGTAGAGTTTATAAAATCAACTTTAGCAGAGGGAGAAGGTGATGCGCTTGCGATTACCTATAAGCTGACCGGCTGGTGTGACGCGGTATATAGCTATCTGGATAATAATCGCAAAACAGAGGATCGTGACTGGTTCGGGCATTGGGGAATCAAATTTGATGTGTTTACAGAGCGTCCTTACCAGCCATTTAATCTTCAGGTTCAGGATGGCAGTAATGAGTTATTCATAGCCACTGCGGGTGCTTCACGTGGCTGGTCTGAGGTAATTGTTCCATTCAAAGATTTCTATAAATTTCCATATTATCAGCCGCCCGAAGCAGAACATAACGGAGTTTTTGATCTCAAAGATGTAGTATCCCTGGATTTCAAACCATCAGGCGAAGGTACAAGGCATACATTTTTAATAGATAATGTCAGACTGACTAACGACAGGGAGGTAAAAAAGGTAAAAGCTCCGGAACTGGTTGAAGTTACTGTTGACGGTTTACCCGGGGATGTTGTAACCGAAAAGATTCATGAAGGTATTTTCGGGATTAATGCTACTACATGGGATGGAGATCTGCTTCATGATGAAACTGCCAGACTGGTAAAAGAAGTGAATCACAATGTAATCCGTTTTCCCGGAGGTCTTACTTCCGATGAATATCACTGGAAAGAAGCATTGTCTAAAGATAATTCATTGGTTGGTACAGATGAATTTCTGGATTTCTGTAAAAGAAGTGGCAATTCAGGGATGATTACTGTTAACTTCGGATCAGGTACTTTACAGGAAGCCGCAGATTGGGTTCGTTATACCAATATAGAGAAAAAGGCAAATGTCAGATACTGGGAAATAGGCAATGAACTGTATGGTGATTGGCATTCATTTAACTGTTCGGCAGAAGAGTACGGAAAACGCGCAAGGGAATATATAAAAGCGATGAAAGCGGTAGATCCGCATATCCATGTTACGGTTGTATGGATGCTTGCAGGTGACTGGAATAAAACAGTATTTGAGTATACAAGAGATATCGTTGATGGTGTCAATGTTCATCATTATCCCCAGGAATCCGGTCAGGAAAATGATGCCGGTCTTCTGGGATCTCCGCAGTCGCTGGATGATATTATCCCTGATATCAGAAGTCAGCTTAAAGAGTTTGGTGAACCCGGCAAAGAATATCAGATCTGGCTAACAGAATGGAATTCTGTAGATTTCAGGCCAGGTCCTCAGATATTGTCAATAGTTAACGCAGTTTTTGTTGCTGATTATCTTGGTATGCTGACAAGGCACAACATAGAACATGCTTCCTACTGGAATATCCATAATAATATTATGGAACAGGGCGGCGATTATGGTTATCTATCCCGTACCAATGCACCTGATGGCAGTAATACACGCAGACCTTCATACTGGAGCTTTCAGATGGCAAGTAAGTGTCTTGGCAGGGGAGCACTTCTTGAATCGACAAGCAATGATTTACATGTTACAAGCTATCTTTCACGTGATAATGGATCGATGTCTCTGATGCTCATAAACAAATACCCGGAAACAAGGGCTGAGACAACAGTTTCTGTACCTGGGTTTAAAGGGAAAGCTACACTGAGACAGCTTCGAAAAGACAATGTTTCAAAGGGCCCGGAAGTTAAAAAAATTGATTTAAAAGAAGGCATGGTTATAACTCTTCCGGCTTATTCTGTAACTACGATAATGCTTGATTGATTGTTATAAGTTCAGGAATTGCTTTTACAATGCAATTATTTTAAGAGCATTTTTTAAATATGCTTTAAATAAAACACTTTTGTCCTTAACGATAAAAGTGTTTTTATTATCTGCAGGAAGATAAACTTGTCAAATTACTCCAGTTACAACATCTGAAACTTACCATGTATTCCTGTCTCTCTTTGCGGTAATGGTGCTTTTTACATTATGAAACTTAGTTGCATTACTGGAA
>JAAYEB010000393.1 GCA_012728995.1 Fibrobacter sp.
TTCATTCGTTAAAAGAGAAAAATAATGATGTAGAGATCAGGATCTATTCGATGGGCGGATATCCTGTTTATGATACGAAGAAAGCTGGAACCAGGATCCATTTTGAAACCGGTAGAGGTGCAAGTGCTCCGCAGTGGTTATGGAACACGAGAAATCAGAAGAATGAACCGGCAGGATCTGGGCTTTACTTTTATGTGATATCTGATTTAAAAGGTTCTGTTTTAAAAAAGGGAAAATTGATAATTGTAAGGTGAAGCCGGCAAGCGTACACAACCCACGCAGTAGCTAGTAAAAATTCGAAACAAAACGATTAGGAAAATCTTAAAATTCGAAATAGAACAATAGATTGATGTTACAGGCGTTTGGAACCTACATACAAATTATTCAACATTCTGTGTTCAGATTATCCCTCTCATGCCGGGAGAGAGAGATTTAGTGGGAGAGGGTCACCAAAAGCACGTACTGCGGGTTCACCAGGAGTTTTTGTACAACAAAAATATATAATGTTCAAATCACGACTTTGTCTGCAAAGTCGGGTACAGTCTATTGATGAAATATATACTGAAGACCCCACACGAGGTACAAGAAGAATCAGTATGGTTTTAAAGCGTAAACATGGTTTAGATGTTGCCCGTGGGAAAATAAGGAAAATTGATGCGTAGCTGGGTTTAAGTGCAATTTACCCGAAACCTGATCTTTTCCCCGTCCACATCCGAAAAACAAGATATACCCTTACCTCTTGAAATGTCAGTATAAATCGTGTAAACCAGGTTTGGAGCACACATATAACCTGCATCCGTCTCAAGCATGGGTTTGTTTATCTGTGTGCCATAATCGACTGGTATAGCCGCTACGTTCTTGTCTGGAGGCTTTCTACTACCCTTCCATCTTTTTGCAATGATACTGGTGATTCGTATCAACAGGCACGAGATGTACTCCGAGTGCTCCTGACTTTTTGGGTTCACCATTCCATCGATATAACAGATGTCATAGTGAGAAAAAAGCAATTATAGACAATTGCAGCCAATGCAGTTACAACGTTACAACACCTGATTTACCTCTGGTAAAAATCAGGTGTTGTAACGACGGTCTACTTTAGCTGTTAAACGATGGCGTTGTGTCAGAACTGGTTAATGAAGTCCCATGTCATTTGAGGCATCCATGACTCCTGGTCGGTATGTCCACCGCCAAAGGTGACGACTTTCACCGGATATCCTTCATTGCAACAATTCAGAGCCGGTATTCCGGATCGTAATATTATCTTACCAGTTGAATCCTGTTTCGAGAATAAGGGGCCACGTATCAATCTGGTTTATTTGGATGAAAACGGTCTTGAATCTTCTCTTATTGGTTCTCTTTCAGTTTCTGAAAAAGACATGGCTGTCAGAGGAACCGGTTATCTTTTTGGTTTCAGGATGTTTCGATATGCAATAGAGCGTATTGAAGAACTCTTATTGAGTACAGCCAATCTTTATGGAATTCCGCTTGAGTACGAGAATCTGACTCAGCATGTAACTGAGAAAATTATCAGAAAGTTAAGAAACGGTTATGATATCATGAATGGGTTAATACGGACTTTTGATTTCTGTGATGAAAAAGAGAAGATGAGTTACAGGCTTGAAGGAATCGAGTCTTTCTGGTCGAATTATTATGAGAATGTTATTTCAAGGGTTTGTTTTGATTAGTAGTTATTATTATTTGTCTTTATACGGATAATAGTAAACAGGGAGATTAATATCTCCCTGTGATAATTTATTCTGTTTTTTTAGATATCTTTTTATCATAATGTTCTCCGGGGATAAAACTGTTTTTGCAGAGCAATAATTAAAATATTGGAATAAAAAGATAATAGGTAAGCCGGGCTTTCGCGCCCGGACGACGAGTTCCTTTTTCCAGGGCAAAAAAGGAACCAAAATGCCCTGGCGGCCATGTTTCGCTTATCACCTGCACAACTAAAAGATTTGTATGTAAATATTTTAGGGTTTTAAACAGTAAGCGGCTTTTAAACTCGCCCGCTATGAAGACAGTTTTAAAACTCGCACAATAAGTAAACGAAGATAGCGGGACTCGAACAGTAAAAGCCGCTTTCTTATGTGCAGATGCTGCTCAACATAACGGCCGCGGAGGGCCTGTGTTTTCTTAATCCACTGAAGTGGATACAGTATGAAATTAATAATCAAAGATTAATTGTTTTTTCGTAACTACTCAGGTCTATAGGCTACCACATTTGGTGTAGCCAGTTCTTTGAACACAATAGGTTGACAAGAAAGACTAGACAAGCACTAGTCCCTGATAGTAATTTCCTTATATGCCTATTAAAATGTCTGAAGATGATATTAGAGCAGTCTACCGGCAAGGGGAAGACGCTGTTGTAGGCCTGATCACCATGCTTGTTGATCGGCTTAATTCTCTTGAGGAGGAAGTCACCCATCTCAAGGGAATAGTCAATAAAA
>JAAYEB010000394.1 GCA_012728995.1 Fibrobacter sp.
AAAAGGGAAAATGGAAGTTGCAACCCGTACAATGCATTTGAATTACACAGTACTAAAGGATTAGATGAAATGACATGGAATTGAATGAACTTGAAACCGAGAGATCTACTTCTAAATAATAATAGAAAAAAGATTGTACCCCTCAGTTCTTCAAATTGAATTCATTACAAAAGAAAGTTTTTCAAACGAGAAAGTAGTTGCCAAATGACCAGCAATTCAGAGATTAAATATTTTCTGATATTTTCTTTCCTACCATTAATTTTAGGCAATGAAGGCTCTGTTGATAAATTTTACCAACGTGTCCATTTCCGTAATTTTGTTTTTTTTGTATGACCTCCTTTCTTTGTTATTTCGATTAGCCCCTGATTCGGGAACGGGGACTTTCCGCAACGGTTTCTACACCGTAATTCATTGATTTCAACCGGATAAGAAAATCAATAACTGTTCCTGGCTGTAGGGTATGCTTTTCAGGTACATAACCAGTTCTTTCCATAAAGCTTTTATGGTCTGCTTGGAGTGCTCGTTCAGTAATCCAAGCAGATCGGAACTTCTTTCGACAAACTGGTTTATCATGTGGGCAATCTGGAGCAGGTGGTAATAGTTTTGCATGGCGATGTTAGATACCCGTGAGAATTTGTGTTCTAATTCGTACCCAAGGTTTTTTTGGGTGTTAAAACCCTCGTTTTCGATTTTCCATCGAAGCCGTCCGCCATCGGCAGTACTTACAACAATGTCGGATGCTTGCTCAATGTCGGTGATGAAAACAAACCGTTGCGTTTCTTCCATCTTATCAGATAGTCGCGTTTTGTGTTCGTCGCACGACACCCACGAGTAGTTATATTCTTCATATTCAATATCATTTAAGTATTTGTATTTTAATTTTGTATGCGATGTTTTGTCAGCCCTGTACACTTCCTGTTCTTTTTGAATTCCACGCAGTAGTTCTACCTCCTGATGGAAGGTTTTTAAGTTTCCGTCTTTAAGGGTGATGATAAACCTCCAGTTGTTGTCCCGGCAAATGTTGAAAATCGTTTTGTTGGGATAGAGCCCATCGGCAAGTATGCAGATGGACAAACGAGGAAAATACTTTTTGATTTTTGCGGCCAACCGGACAAACGCTTTTTGCTCGCAGTCCTGTTTCTCATAATCGCGACCCGGTTGGTTTTCAATAAATTCTGAGGCCAGCGATATGGCAAGCCCCGATGATGTTATCAATTTAGCCTCTAGTACGTAATGAAACCAAGTGGTAACACCATGTTTCGATGTCCTTGTAAGGCACTGGTCGCAGTGCTTATGGTCGAATGTGTGCATCCCGGTAGCATCCACAGCCACAAAATAATATTTGCCAAGGAAACGGGAACTGCGCAACACCTTCTGCTCAAAGAGGCTGCTCACAAGTTCGGCCCTAAGCCCTTCCAGATGTTCGGGTTTTAAAACCCGCATTATCCCGTCGATGGTATCGGGATGGGGCAAACGCAATTTAAAATGGCGGTAATAGTTTTTTGCAAAGATGGCATCGCGCCGGTCATTGGTATATGCATTGCGCGATTCCTCTTTAAAAAGGTGCATGAACAATGCCCCGGTAACAATTTCGGCGATGGAATACCCGGCGCGTTTTCTACTGTCTTCCAGTTCGTTAAAGAGATTAAAAAGCTCTGGAAAACGTTTTGTAATAACGCTTTTGATGCGGTAAACGATAATTTTGCCCTTTTCGGCTGCTGTGGTTTTTCTTCTCTGTTCTCTTAATAAAAAAAAACACAAATTACGTGCTATATATTTGTATATCAAATAAATAACACGTATATTTGTGTCAATGAAAAGGCCAAAAGTTACTCATTAAAACCTTTTGGCATAAAAAAGAATAAAATGAGAGAACAATGTACTGAATGTCAGTAAGTTGGGGGACTGCCCCCCTTGTTCCTTCAAGTATACAAAATTAGCCGGAAAAATATTTTTTGCAAGCATTTCTAACCTATTAATTCTCAATGACTTTTTTTTAGCTCTGAATTGCTG
>JAAYEB010000395.1 GCA_012728995.1 Fibrobacter sp.
ATTTACTGCTTGATGAATTGCTTTTTCTGGACATAATGGCTCCTTTTTGGTTAGTGTTTAAAAATACCAACGGAACCACCTAAAATCTCGATTAAAAACTGTTCAAATTTTTCATACCATCACATACGGTAATCGACAAGCATGTTATCCGCTGCGGCACCATACCTTGGAAACCAAGAGTTATCCCTTATCTCGAAGGTATCACCTGTGAATCGTAAAAAGTCGCATTCACCTGTAATCAGCCATAAATACCCTGCCCTGTCTACAACCATTCCATAAGAATCATTATATGGCAGATTAGAGTTTTCCGAGTTGTATTGCGTCCAGTTCTCACCATCAAATTTAAATAATCCTTGTTGATGTTTTTCTATTTCATCAACACTGCTGAACCACATATTACCGCTGCTGTCTGCAGCCATACAATATATTTTATAAACAGGTGAATTATCCTGATTATATATTGTCCAATTATTCCCATCAAAACAGGCGACTTCACTAGTAAATGCAGAACATACCCAGATGCGCTTTAGTTTATCTTCCAGAACTTGTTTATAATTTCTTTTAGGTAATGGTGTCGGATAATGGTTTGTCCAGTTCAAAAGATCAGTACTACTGAAAACACCACCATTAGTAACTGTGATCCAATAAGTGCCATCTGATGCCTGAAAAAAATCAGTGAAGTTTTTTTCAGGCATCTCATCACCTGTTTCAATGGAAACTTCAGTTAGATTAGTATCTTTAAAAGCAATAAAACCATTTTGTTCATTAAAAGTCCAAATGCTATTTTCTAAATCTTTTGAAATTACAGTATAATAATAAGATTTAAACCTTTTCAAGGCATATCCATCATATATTCCAAAACCATTATTAAAACCAGCCCAAACATTTCCCAGATTATCTATTTCAAGGTCATATATGTGTTCAATTTTAAAAGTATCATTCTCATCTTTAAATTGTTTAAGAACTACCGTCCATGCAGTATCAGGATATAATGATACCACAATTACAATAAAGAAAAAACAAATCTTAGGTAATATTAATAACATAATATAATTTTTAATATCTTTCATATGCCCCCATAAAATATGTTGAGGATCTTGTTCTGTTCCTGATATCTTTCTTAACATATTTTGAAGGTTCCATAAACTCATTTAATCCATAAGTGGACTTACTACTGCTTTCAGAACCTGGTACAAGTGCATGATTGTTATCTGTTGGATCAAACCAAACATTATCTGAAGAAGGCATGGTCAGGCTTTCAAATAATGGATCGGTAGAGATATTGTTTGTTAAATAACCCGGGTCTTTTGTTCCAATGCCGCTACCATCTGCATCTTCAATATTGCAAAATTGAGTACCATTGGTTTTACTTATTTGTGTACCTGTTGATGAAATATTTGTATTAAAATAAACAATACAGTTAGTAAGTTTCATCAAGCCGCTATTACTAATCCCTCCTGGTTTTATTGAAGAACTTGAATTTTTTATAAAAGAACAGTTTATAACTTCAGTTTGACTTGTCGTATCCCTGACAGTAGTCACCATCGCTGGTCCCTCATTGTTAAAAATCACACAGTTACCTATTATGAATGATTTACCAGATATATAAAGGCAAGAACCATCTGATCCTTTATTGTTAGTAAATACACAGTTAAGTACTTTCACACTGTCACCAGAACAAAAAAGGCAATTCGATTGTGCATTATTAGAACCATTCTGTTCGAAAATACAATTTTTAATTGTTGTTTTTTGATTAATATAAATTGCATTTCTCATTGATTTAATTAATTTGAAACCTTCAATAGCTA
Source organism: Fibrobacter sp. (assembly GCA_012728995.1). Taxonomy (GTDB): domain Bacteria; phylum Fibrobacterota; class Chitinivibrionia; order Chitinivibrionales; family Chitinispirillaceae; genus JAAYEB01. The sequence goes on from JAAYEB010000395.1 coordinate 1,809, forward strand.
TGTTGCTGTTACCATTAAGATCAATAAGATAATTAACATTTTTTCCATTCAGGGTTGTGATATTATTGTACCATTCTCTTTTTTCTGCTTGTGAGTGAGTTGATTCATTACCTTCGAATCCACCAAGCAATGTACAACCATTTTTTGGAAAAAAGCTATCGCCACCTGGCAAATACTCACCCTCTGCAACCCAAACGGTATTAACAGTTGCTGAGTTTTCTTCAGCCTCAAGAGCTTCTTCAATTGTGGTAAACGCGTCAGCCCAGTTGGTCCCTGTTCGTGAACCCTCAGCACTACTGTTCACACAATAAACATTGTCCGGTACCGGGATTTTCTCAAATGTTGCAGTAACATTTCTGTCTTCACTCATTGTTACTGAAACTGTTGAGTCATTTCCGTTAAAATCACCGCTCCACCCGACAAACCTCCACCCGGAAGCAGATCTTTGCGCAGTCAGTTCTATAACCGTATCTTTGGGGAACTGCTTTTGAGATAAATTTACATTTCCGGTCCCGTTAACAGTAATATCC
>JAAYEB010000396.1 GCA_012728995.1 Fibrobacter sp.
CAGGGTTTAATATGGGAAGATAGCCAGCATTCATATTTTGAACCTAAAAAATTGATGAATTTTCAGTTTTTTTTATTTATACTACTAATTACCAGATCAGGAAGATACTAAAGCCTTTAAATAAATTGAGGAGCGCCAAATTGGAGGTAACCGTTCATTATGACTAAAAAATTATTTGTTTTCATGTCTGCTGTGTTTTTTCTTTACTCATCTGTTACTGCTGAGGTGATTTCCCTGTCAGGTACGGTATTGGATGAATCCGGCAATCCGATTGAAGGAGCTGCCGTGAAGCTCCAAAGTAATGAAAACATACAAACCACAACCGATTCAGATGGACAGTTTAATCTTATCAATGAATCCTCAGTTCTCAAAACTCATCCGCAGTCTCTTCGCTCATCTGCAGTGTTCAAAGGCGCTTTTGTAGATATTACCCTTGCAAAACCATCTGATATCAGAACAACTATCTATACCATATCAGGAAAAAAAATATTGGACTTCAATTCCGGCAAGCTTGATGCCGGATCGAACAGAATAAATCTACCGGTGGACAGGCTTGGCTCAGGTGTTTATCTGGTAGCAGTCAGCTATGAGAGCAACAGAAATGTATTCAGATATGTCTCAGCCGACCAAAGAAAATCTAACTTGCCTGCTCACAGCAAGATTAATGATGGCGCCAGTTTTGGGTTTCAAAAAAAAGCGGCCACTTCGCAAGCAGATCTTATCGATACACTTGTGGTAACTGCAAATGGATATATTAATGAACACTATCCTCTGAGCAGCTATTCCCTGCAAGGTATTGAAATCACACTGAAAAGAGCAACAGTTGAGTCGGGCGATTTCACTGAAACCGTAAACGGTGTATCCTTTGATATGATATATGTACCGGGGGGAACATTTACTTTAGGTTGCGAAAGCGGTCCCTGCCCGGCTGATGCAGAACCTGTTTCAGGCGTGAAGGTCAGCAGCTATCATATCGGTAAAAACGAGGTGACGGTAGAACTGTGGAATGCCGTAATGGACGACAATGAGTCCAGTTGGGGCAGCACTTCAATGACTAACATCACCTGGTATGATGCCATGGAATTTGCCTGTAAATTAAGCCGGATAACAGGCAGGAAGTATCGTATGACAACCGAAGCCGAGTGGGAATACGCGGCAAAAAATCACTTGAACAGTTTGGAAGATATCGGCAGCAACGAAGAATGGGCGTATAATTCCTGGAACAGTACGCATATGGGCGGAACTGATCCCGTTGGACCGAACAGCGGAGAACACACTCAAAAAACCCGACGCGATGCACAGGGGGAGGTTGTAGATAACATAACAGGGCGCCTTATCCGGTCAATTGATGGTATTGGCCCCGCATTACGGCTGGCCATTTCGGCTGAAATGGACTTCCCGCCAGACTATGTTCCGCCGTGCGATCTCCATGCTCCGCATATGGGCGACGAACCGGTGAATTCTTACCGCGATCCACGATGGATCACGGGAAGTGATACACATTGGACAACGGGTCCGATAGCGATAGGCAGTTTTGATCTCAGGGTCTGGGACGACGGTACCGCAACATTAAATGGCACCAATGGTCAGTGGTTTACTTCAAACAATATCGTCTTCGTGTTTGTTCCCGGTTCCGGTTCTTTCGTAACATACCCGTATATTTTTCTTGATGAAACCCAGGGTTCGCTACTTTCCGATCAGAGGTTGAGCTTTGGTTTTGGCGGCGGTTACGGTTACATTGGAAGGATAGTAAAAGAGTCGGCCGACAACTACGATAAACCGGCTATATCCGACCTGAAGAGTGGCGCGGAATTAGCGGCAGCAGCCGGTGATACCTACAGAATGATCGACATGGTCAATATCCCGGAGTCAGCTAAAGAACAGGATTCGCGGCTGCTCGACGGGACGAACCAGGGATGGTTCCAGAACAATTCCCAAAACGGTGGTGTGCATCATTACAGAAAAGACATAGATCCTGACGAATTCCGGTTCACCGTTAACCAGGATGGAAACCGGACCATGCTCGCCAATGGCGAGTGGTTTACAGTCAACAATATGTTCCTGCGCGTAACACATTCAAGCGGATATACAACCGATTATCTGTACGCAATAGATTCAGACGGAACATTTTATCATCTCTCGTTTCAGGCGTATGAGCGTGCAGATTTCAGGATATTCAAGCTAACGTCCAATGGCAGCGAATTCGAATCTGTCTGCGGCAGTATCTGCAGCGGTGAGATCCCAAAAGGCGAGCCTGCTTCGATTTATGCCAGATTAGAGAACGGTCATTCGACTTTTATACCAGCACCGTGCCCATCGGGCGGTTGCGAGTAGACAACTGAATTTAGAAGGAAATGATTCGACCAGATAGATCTCTTTGGATCATAATGTGCTTGCCCATAAAAAAGCGAAGTGCCTTTGTGAGCACTTCACCGTGGGGGCAAGCTACTTTGCAATCTTTACCAGTTATCATAATCTCGCGTTTGGCAAACATTAAAATCTTTAATTCTTTGTATCTTTTACCATATTTATCCACTTTTTAAAGCAAGAATATGAAAAATCACTTTGATATGAATTATTTTCAGATATCACATCACAAGAGGTTTAAAAATATGAATAAAACAAAAAATATTTTCCCGATGAATACCTTATTTAACATTTTGGTTTTAGTTTCAATATCTGTAAGGTTTTTTAATACTGATGCCAGTTCCAGTTTCCGGTTTTCAACAGCTTACCTTGACCCTGGTACAGGAACAATGATCATTTCTGCAATAGTTGGAATTTTAGCCACACTGATTCTTGGTATTAAAACTTTCTGGTATAAAATCGTATCCATTTTTAAACCCCCAAAAGACAAAAAACCTGAATAAAAGCTTTTACGGGTCATGAAAGCCAGTTGTGAAGCATAATTTTTTGAAATCAATTCCGCTGTTTTATCGTTCTTTTAAAAATTATAAAGCATTTAACAAACTTGCTTCTGAAGAACGAAATATCGTGTTTTATTCTGAAAGTGGTCAGGATTGGCATCACTTTGAACAGATTATTAAAAAGCTTCTTTCAATGTCAAAAAAAGTGTGCTATATAACCTCCGATCCTGATGATCCAGGACTTTTCTTGAAGGATAAACTGTTTAAATCCTTTTATATCAAAGAGGGATTCTGGCAAATTACTCTTTTTCAGTTCCTGAAAGCGGATTGTCTCGTTCTGACCATGATAGATCTCAACATTTTTCAGCTTAAACGATCTATAAACCCCGTACATTACATCTACCTTTTTCACGCAATGGGAAGTACCCATATGGTGGATTATGAAAATTCCTACGACCATTATGATTCAATTCTTTGTGTCGGACCCCATCAGATTAACGAAATCCGTAAAAGAGAACTGCTTAAAAATCTCCCCCCCAAGAATCTGATTAAACATGGGTACGCTCGTGTTGAAGAACTTATGGAGGATGCTAAAAAACATGAAAAAACGACACAAAAACCATACACGATTCTGCTGGCACCAACCTGGGGTGAAAATTCCATTCTGCATATTTGCGGAAAAAACCTGGTTGAAATACTGTTAAATGCAGGTTTAAAGGTAATTTTACGCCCTCACTACCAGACACTGAAACTTACTCCACATATCGTTGATGAGATTGTAAATCAACATTCGAACAATCCACTGTTCAGTTGTGTAAAGAAAATGGGTGACAAGGAATCCCTGTTCAATTCAGACCTGCTTGTTTGTGACTGGTCTTCTACTTCAATTGAATATGCACTCGGATTAGAAAAACCGGTTCTTTATATTGATGTCCCACGCAGAGTAAGAAACCCCAAATACCAGGAACTGGGTCTGGAACCTATGGAAGTAAGCATCAGAAGCAAAGTTGGCAGGATCCTTGATCCTTCTGAACTGTATAAAGCACCAGATCTGATTGAACAACTTTTATCAGATCCACATTGTTTCAGAGAAAGAATTTACAGATTAAGATCAGAAATTGTTTTTAATCTCGGTAACAGTGTTGATGCAGGAGCTAAAGAAATTGCAAAAATCGCAAGCACTCAGTTCAACACAAATACCAAATGAAACCATATGAATTAGAATCGAATCATGAAAAATCTCATCACAATTCTGAAATATAATCGATTTTTACCTTTACTTAAAAACTGGTTTAAATCTCCAAACCGGGTAAAACTTTTAAAATGGAGTGGTGGTTTTTTTTCAATCGTAACACTGGTTCAGATACTTATAGGTTTTTTTTATATTTCCAACTACCGATTCCCTACAGATCCGCTTGCACTTGTTTATACTTTCACTGCGTTTTTCAGTCATTTTGGCTCAATATCACTTATTGTATGGATTTCGTTTGTCTTTCCGATATTGTTGATTTTACCAGATAAAAAGCTGGTCATACCGGTTTGTGTATTTCTTGTGTCTTTTATTCTCTGTATAGAGCTTCTTGATGCTCAACTGTTTACTTCAAGACGTTTTCATCTGGGCATGCTTACAATTAAAATTCTTGGGTGGAAAACCTGGGGATTCGGAATACTCTATTTTTTCATATTTGTAATGTTTAACAGTCTGATTGCAAAAATAGCGTGGGACAGGTTCATAATTGCAGAAAAAAAAGTTTTTCTGCAGATAAGCATACCTCTAATCCTGGTTTTTCTGGCATTTACACATTTAACACATGTCTGGGCTGATGCGACAGGGTATGTTGAAATTACCAGATTTACAACAAGACTACCACTTTTCTATCCTTCAACAAGTAAACGGTTCATGGTCCGCCACGGACTGGCTGATATTTCACAGAGAAGAAATCTACCCGAAAAATTTGGTGCTACCGGCAGTGATTTTTACTATCCGCAAAAACCGCTGGAATATGATCCGGATATACAGCATAATAACATTCTTATTATAGCAATTGACGCAATGCGTTATGACATGTTAAATTCACAAAATTTCAGCAGATGTTACAACTATGCCAGAAACCATGGCACTATTTTCACAAACCATTACAGCGGCGGCAATTCCACCAAAATGGGCTCGTTTACACTCTTTTATGGAATTCCTCCAACTTATCAGCAATATATTGAATCAAATAAAAAATCTCCTGTGTTAATAGACAGAATTCTGGAAACCGGCTACAACACCGGAATTTTTACAAGCTATAAACTGTATGCACCTGCCAATCTTGATGTTACAGCTTTTGTCAAAGTTCCCGACCTCAGGCTCGAAACCACAATCCCGGGACCACAAGCAGCCTTTCGCAACGACTCCGCGATAACTGAGCAATGGAAATCATGGGTTCATCAGAACTCAGGCAATAAACCTTTTTTTGGGTTTCTTTTTTATGATGCATTATGCACAAAAAGCTACCCTGAATCATATTCAGAAAAAATTGCTGAACACACAGATCTCTCCGGTCCGCAAAAAAAATTCATGGAGTACAAAATAAGCCTACAATATATCGATTCTCTGGTTGCATCAGTTCTTGATGATTTATCTGAATCCGATCTGCTGAAAAACACCGTTGTTATTATCACTTCAGATCATGGTGAAGAGTTTGATGATAACGGGTTGGGATATAACGGACATGGATCTTCTTTCAGCGACTGGCAAATCAAAACACCATTGATTACGGTCTGGCCGGAAATGGAACCAGGTATTGTTGATAATAGAACCTCACATTATGATATTGCTGCAACATTAATGAAAGATGTATTCGGGGTTTTAAATCCAGAATCAGATTTCTGTTCCGGTAAAAATCTTTTTTCTGACCAAAGCTGGGATTGGCTGTTAATTGGCTCCTATTTTAATTTTGCAATTCTTGAGCCTCAACAAATTACCGTTCAATTTCCTGGCGGATACTATGAAGTAAGAGGAAAAGATTACAGAATAATACAGAAGCCACAATTCTCTCCCAATATTACTGCCGCATTGAATGAAATGGGAAGATTCTTCAATAAAAATTGAAACACAGAGAAACAAGTGTTTTAGAAGAAAAACGAAAAAGATTAAGAAAAATTGAAAACGCAAAGAACACAGAGTACGCAGAGTAAGAATTGGAAACTGAACAAATCCGGACCGGAAATAAAATATTTAAATCAAGATTATGAAAAATTTAAAAACACAGAGAACACAGAGTACGCAGAGTAAGAATTGAAACTGAACAAATCCGGACCGGAAATAAAATATTTAAATCAAGATTATGAAAAATTTAAAAACACAGAGAGCACAGAGTACACAGAGTAAGAATTGGAAACTTAGCAAAGCTGGATTGGAAAAAGAACGAATTTAACTGTTTGTCTACTTGTTATGAAAAAACTTCTGATACGTTTATTTACTTTCTGGCTAATCTCTATTGCAGCAACTGTATCGGGTACTGACCTTATTAGTTCTGAAAATAATTTGTATTCATTTTTGACTCAGAACAGAAAAATACGATTCTCACAAAATGCTGATCCTGTAAATATCCAGCAATCGTATACATACTCAGAACTCACCACTGCAAAACAAATTTTCAGCAATCCAGACAGCATTCCAATATTTAAATTAAGAGTGAAAAATGATTCTTTTTTAGACAGTTGTATTCAATCTGCCCGAACAACAGTTGAAAAAACTGAAACCGACAGCACTGTAACTTTCCTTTTTTCTTCAACACCTTTCTTTTCCAATATACGATACTCAAAAGAGTATAAATTCCATAAGCATAACCACTGCATCGACTATTCAATCAGATTGCATGGCGATAATACAAGGCAATTATTAAATGATAAAACATTCCAGTTGGAAATTTCTTTAAAAGAAACCGGTTTCAAACAAATTTTTCTGGACAACAAACTAATAATTCAAAAAAACGACACCCTGCCTGTTAACATTCTCGAAAATGACAACTGGACTGGTGTTTACAGGAAATTCTGGACTTTCTGCGTTCAATGCAAGACATCTGCACTGCCAGTATCATACAAAAGAAAATCTGTAATTCTGGATTTGAAATTCGATAAAGATAACAAGTGTGATTTCAGGATCTACTGCGGACCGATTGTTATTGATGAGCTTAAAAAAGTGGATCATAAACTTGCAGCCCTTATTTACAATCAGCCTTTTTTCATGAACTGGTTGTCTGGTGGTTTTTTACTCATTTTTGATACTCTCCTCGAAATTTTCAACAACGTCGCCTTATCCATATTTTTATTATCAATATGTGTAAAGATAGTGCTCGCCCCGCTCTTTAAAATTGCCAGTATCTGGCAAAAACAGGTAAATGTCCAGTCTTCAATTCTTGAACCCAGGCTTAAAGAGATAAAAAAACAGTTCAAAGGTGAAGAACAGAACAGAAAAATCCTCCAGTTGCACAAGGAGCTGGGTATAAGTCCTCTTTACTCATTAAAGAGTCTTCTAAGCGCAGCTATCCAGATTCCTGTTTTCTTTGCAGCATATCACATGCTCAGCACCCATATAGCTCTTTGTAATTCACCTTTCCTGTGGATCAGCGATCTGTCAGCTCCGGATCATTTCTTTAAACTTCCTTTCAGCATACCTTTCTTTGGTGATTATTTTAACATTCTCCCCTTTATAATGACCTCGTTTACCTTCGCTTCATCGTGGCTGCACACCGATTTGTCACTCTCTTCAGAACTGCACAAAAAACAAAGAAACAATCTGTTCTGGATGGCTGTTCTTTTCTTTTTAATGCTGTACACATCACCGGCCGGCATGGTGGTTTATTGGACCATGAACAATATTCTGGCATTTATTACTACAATTTTTACAACTGTTGTTTTAAACAGTAAGAGAAACAAACAAAATCACAGTGAAAATAAACCTGTTCAAACTGTCAATTCGGAAATTGCGGGGAAATGATGAAAGCAATAATTCTTGCCGCAGGATACGGCAACAGGATGCGTCCACTTACTGACAATTGCCATAAAACCATGCTTGAAGTAGCAGGAAAAACTATCATACAAAGGATAATTGATGGCCTTGTCGAAAATGGAATCAAAGATATCGTTGTTGTAACCGGATACCGTTCTGAAGAACTAAAGAATTATCTTTCTGAATTATACCCTCAAATTTTATTTAAATTCATAGAAAATAAAAAATACAGGGAAACCAACAACATTTATTCAATGGCACTGGCATTTGAAAACATAACTATAGACAGTGATATTATTCTTATAGAATCTGACCTTTTATACCAGCCGCAGGTAATAACAAGATTGATCAATTCAGCTTACAGCAATGTTGCCCTGGTAGACAAATACAGAACAGGCATGGACGGTACTGTGGTTACTGTTGAGAATTCGGTTATCACAAATGTGATCCCGCCTCATCTTCAATCGCAAAATTTCGATTTTTCCGATAAATATAAAACTCTTAATCTGTATAAGTTTTCCAGGCAGTTCTGTGAGACTGCATTTAAAAAACTTTTGATCTATTATGCAAATGTAATTGATAAAAACTGTTACTATGAACTTATACTCGGCATACTGATTTACATGCAGAAAGAAACCATTCATGCAGAAATTATTCAGGATGAAAGCTGGTCTGAAGTAGATGATCCAAACGATCTTCTTGTGGCAGGATTCGATTTCAAGGAGAACCGGATGGAGATTCTTGAAGATGCATTCGGCGGTTACTGGAATTACAATATCACCGATTTCTGTTTTATCCGTAATATGCATTTTCCCAATGCTGCCATAATATCAGAAATGAGAAATGTTTTTCCGGACCTGATACATAATTATGGATCACGCCAAAAATATCTGGACCGCAAAATGGCATGGTTTCTTTTATGCAATGAAAACAGAATTACAGCCCTTAATGGAGCTGCACAGATATACCCGATTCTACAATCTTTATTTTTAAACTATAAAACACTTCTCCCCTATCCCTCTTTTGGTGAATACACACGAAATTTCAATTGTGTCAGTACCTATCTTGATGATGGTAACTTTGATACTGATGAAATTGAAAATAAGGCAAAGGATGCGCAGTTAATTGTTTTTGTCAACCCTAACAATCCTACCGGGACAATACTTGAGACAAACTGGATTTTTTCCTTTGCGGAAAAAAATCCGGACAAGACAATATTGGTTGATGAATCCTTTATTGAATTTTCCGATCAGACTCCGATATTGTCTCTTTTGGAACAGAATCCGCTTCAGAATGTAATCGTTATCAAAAGCTTGAGCAAATCTCTTGGTGTACCCGGAATCCGTCTTGGATATTTTTATTCATGCAGCCAGAAACTTAATTCCTGTGTAAATGAGAAAATTCCAATCTGGAACATGAACTCTTTTGCCGAACACTTTCTGGAGATTATTCTTAAACATCGCAATACCCTGAACCAGTCATTTGAATACACAATCCGCGACAGAAACGAATTCTCGTCCAGGCTTACCACCATACCATATATAAAAAAGGTTTTTGACAGCAGTGCCAATTTTATTCTCGTAAAGTTAAAAGGGGATAATGAATTTGCAGCAGATTTAACAAATACCCTCTTGTCGGAAAAAGCGGTTTTTGTTAAAAATGTCAGTCCAAAATTTTCGGATGGAGCCGGTTATTTGCGTCTTGCAGTGCGCACACAGAAAGAAAATGATGAACTCATAGGGTATCTTGCAGAACTGGACAAAATATTATTTCCGATAAACAAGCCTTTAAACAGCTTTTACCAGTTTGATTAGTTTGGTAAATTAATTTTCTCTTTGAAGTACAGGAAGATTTATGAGCGCGCGCTGTATAAGCGCGCACTTTTTTCATTTATTGATTACTGCTCAATCCTGGATATGGGCGGGCCTGTTTCATGAAAAGAACAGGTTCGCTGGCTGGGTCATCAACGGGCTGGTCAAACTTGAACTCTGTATCCATTGCATACCACTTATTTTTGTCTGCACCATAGAGATGCTGAAAAAACGTGTGAATTTCTGCAAGTGCCATTCCCAGATCATATACCTGTCGTTTTGTTAAAATTTTCTGACCTTCAGGGACAAGTGAAGAGTATCCCATATATACAATCGGCTGTCCTTCCATTTCGAAGTAATACAGGAACTGCTCTGATGTTATGCTTGGATCTGGCAGTACTACAGATACACCGTCTTTTTGCACATTTACATAAAAAGCAGGTTCTACCCCTGACGGATCGTAGATGTTTGCTGTAATAGCCACTCCATTAGCCTCTTCATCCGGAAAGGAACGATGTACAAGAAGAGCCATTCCAACTTTCATGTGGTCGATATTGCGGTAACTTCGCTCTTCAAAAGCCCTGAAATACCATACACTCGACCATACTTCACGGATAGCATCCAGAACCGATTGCTCATCATTCGGATCTCCACTCTTTGATGTGTAGAGACCAGCCCCTGTAAATCCATCCAGATCTTCAGCATTGGTACTCGAACGAAAACGCATTCGTATACCGGAATACTCACTTGACAGTTTTGTCATTAATTTATCTTTGAATTCAGAATCTACCGGAGCTGTCTGCATATCAGTTCGTAATTGAGCAAGCAGTTCATTACGAACAGCAGGATCACTCTGGAAATCGGTATCTTCAAGCATTTGTGTTAACCGTTCATTGAATCCGTTCTGGTCCATGAACTGATAGTAATAGAATACAGGTACTGCAAATCCTTTTGGATAACGTACCTTGTTGTTATCCATATGCGGAAAAGCCCCATAGTGGCTTGCTTTTCCTCCGTAAGCTGGTATTGAAACATCAAGAGCTTCACCCAGTGTCATATTTTCCAGATCAAGAAGATCTTCTATATCGCGGAGTTCCTGAGTTTCAAGATCCAGGTTTGGTATTCCAACACCTGCAGGCGAATTATCTTTCCACCAGGCATCAGCATCCTCTTTGGTAACCTCTGTAATTGAATAATTGAATGCTGTAACTTCCAGTTTTACCCATTTTCCTTCCAGAGCACGGAAAGTTTCGTTTGTAAAAACACCCCTTAACGCCATATTGGGAGTACCGCGGTTTTGTGAAAGGACATTGATATGTGCAAGCGGCGTCTGAAACATCTGGGTAATAAGGCCGCTTGTAACAGAGATATCGTTAGGAACTTTATCGAGTACCACAATATCACGAAAACTGACAAAAGCACTATCCAGTTCTTCGGCAGTGACAAAAATCAGTCTGCCCATGCTTGTTCCATAATTAAGTGGCTGATAATCGATATCCTGATAAAGTTCCTTTGATGTTATTACTTTAACAGAAGAAGGAAGATCTTTTAATATATTATCTTCGATCGTCTGGGATGTAGGATGAAAATAGAGCGAATCTCCGAAGTAAGCTGATGAGGAGATTTTTTGACAGGCTGTAGTGATCATTTCTACAGTAGCCTTATCATAAGGCGCGATTTCATAAGTCCATACTTTCGGACCTTCATAATAGGTTATTGCACCAAGAATAAACCGACGATTAGGACTGTAGTATTCAGTAGCATTAAACTCCGGCAGTGATGGAACAGGAGGTTTACCATTACCGGCTGAAAGGTTGTTTGATACAAAATCATAATGGACCTTGTATGTTTTACTGTTCTGAAAGTATAACGGAGCCCCTTCTTCCGACAGATCTATGACAGTCTTTGCAGAGATTGCGCCCGGAATACTTGCATCCAGGGGTTCCGATGCGAGTGCCATAAAATCAGCATTACACCCGATTTTGTGAGAACAATCCGGATCACTATCCTGAATTACACAATTCCAGTTTACTTCTTCCGGTGCCTGAGGATTATCGGCACACGAAAAAAATATGACAACCAAAGAAAGAAATGTTGATAACAAACCAGATGTTATCATATGAATATTTTGTTTGTATTTAATAAAGTATAACCTGACCGACATTCTGTTTTCTCCCCCTCCAATTTTTATTGACAAAGGCGATCTATGCAAGTCTGTCCATCCGGACATTCTTCATGACCATTACACGATATTACCCCAGGTATTTCCAGATACTTGGCTACTTTATCTATTATTACCAGTTTTACTCCGCCACATTCATCTGTACTGGTTGCTCTTCTGGAAATCTCAATTTCCGGAAATCCAGCCATACCGTAAACTTTCAATTTGTCCAGTAAATGGGCAGGTATTGTCAACTCACCATCATCTTCAGTTTCACACTCTATTTTAGCTTTTGTACCACCATGGTAACTGATATCAATTTTTACAAATATTGTTGAAACACCAGGTACGTTTGGTGGATCCCATCTCAGATCGATTGATTCACCATCTCTCATCCAGATTGTATCATTGAGTACATTTAGTCTGCATATACCTTTAATATCAAGTGAAAATGGTGTAATAGTTGAAGTACCTCCAATAGAAACAGTTATATCATCGCCTTCAGAAAACAGATCAAAGGCCAGCCCCGGAGCCTGGTAATAACCTCTGACACTGGGTTCTATTGAAAATGATGTTGCACCGTCAGCAGTTTTCAATCCGTTCACTGTTACAGTACCGACACTTGATATTTGATCAGGAAATGGCTGACAACTGTCATTAGCAACACACACACCATTACAGTCTTCACAGAACGGATGAGTCGGGACTACAAGTTTACAATCGCCGTCTGTTTCCGCTGTCTCAAAAACTTTGGAAGGTGTAGGGCCATTTTTGAAAGCACCTATTAATGTTGGTGGGCTTTCGAATTCTTTAAATGTTATCTCAAAAATGCCGTGTAAACTGCATTCATTCGGATCTGTCTTGGTGGTATC
>JAAYEB010000397.1 GCA_012728995.1 Fibrobacter sp.
CCCATAGTCAGTGCAGTTAATTATCATTATGCATCATTTGAAGTGCTTCAGAAAATCACTGATGGAGAAATTGACGGGTATACATATCATCGTGATGATAACCCTACCGTCAGGGAAGTTGAAAAAAAAATAGCACAAATGGAAAAATCGGACGATTGTATCGTTTGTACCTCAGGCATGGCTGCATGTTCCCTGGTATATTTGACATTTCTTAAAGCCGGAGATCATCTTATCCTGTTTCATGATGTGTATGGTGCGCATTATAAAGTATCTCTTGCTTTGGAAAGATTTGGTATAAAGATTACATGGTTGAACGCAGATGAATCTGAGAATGTCGAAAGACATATATTACCCGAAACTAAAATGATTTTTTGCGAAACTCCAAGTAACCCGCTTTGTAAAATAATAGACATACGAAAGATGGCGAAAACAGCAAAAAGACACTCAGTAATGTTTGTCGTTGATAATACATTCGCAACTCCTTATCATCAGAACCCGCTTTTACTTGGGGCCGACCTGGTTGTTCATAGTGCAACTAAAGCTCTTGGTGGACACAATGACCTTATGGCAGGTGCAATTGCATGTGGTAAAGAGTATTATGATAAATTGTGGTTCAGCAGACAGGCTTTCGGTATGACTCTTGATGCATATTCTGCCTCATTACTTGAAAGAGGTTTGAAAACATTCGAGATTCGTGCTGCAAAAATGGCTGAAAATGCACAGATTATTGCAACCTATCTTTCTCAGCATCCAGCAGTTACAAAAGTATGTTATCCGGGGCTTGAAAAAGATAAGGGGCATAAAATTGCAAGAATACAAATGGTAAAAGGATATGGGGGAATACTGGCATTTGAGGCGGGAGAAAATATCGAAAATGCCAAAGAATTTATCAGCAAACTGAAAACTGTTTGTCATGCAGTAAGTCTTGGTTCCACAGAATCTCTAATTTGTATTCCTTATCTGACAACGATGCTCTATATGCCTCCACAAAGAAGAACAACTTTTGGTGTAAGGGAAAATACTGTAAGATTATCTATTGGTATAGAACCTGTAGAACAGATAGTTGATGATCTCGAGCAGGCATTATCTTGTATTGATGTGAACACTTCAAAATCAGTCAAATCTGTATCAGTGAATTATTACAGTTCTTCTGAGCTTGAAAAAGGGTTTCATCCGGACGGATTCAAAATCGACAAGTTTACCGATCCTCTTAATCGTTATACCAAGTGGGAGATTGATATTGAAGGGAAATGGTTAAATCCGAAACCGGCCTGTTTTCATTCAATGCCGGAAACTGGATGGATCAAAACAGATAAGTTAACAAAGGAATACAATGAGTAAATTTACTTCAAAGATATTTGGTCCTGTACCGTCAAGACGACTGGGACGATCATCAGGGATTGACATAATACCATTCAAGACTTGTACTTACGATTGTATTTATTGCCAGCTTGGAAAAACTACGGATAAAACTGATAAATGCAGTGAATTTTGTCCTGTTGGTGAGATCGTGGCCAATGTCGAGAAGGCTGTCAAGAGTATTCCGAATATAGATTATTTGACGCTTTCAGGTTCAGGAGAACCTTTATTGCATTCAGGTGCACCCAAACTGGTTGATATTCTAAAAAGAGAGTTCAATATACCGGTTGCAGTACTGACAAACGGATCTTTATTGTATAGAAATGAAATTGCAGATACTTTGGCAAATGCAGATGTGGTAATGCCGACACTCGCTGCTGATTGTGAAAGAACTTTTGAAATCATACATCGGCCGTATCAGACAATCAAATTCGATAATGTAATTGAAGGAATTATCAAGTTTTCTAAAAAATTTGATCACGAATTATGGCTGGAAGTTTTTCTCATTGAAGGAATTAATTCAGAAATAGACAAAATTAAATCAATAAAAACTATAATAAATCAGATTGAACCTCACAAGGTTCAGGTCAATACTGTTACACGACCGGCTTCTGATGAGAGTGCGGTTGCTGTGAATGAAAAGAAATTAAATGATCTAAAGAACATATTTGGTGATAAGGCAGAGATTATTACTGATTATTCAGGAAAACCGGATCTTGAAAATTCACAAACAGGTGGGTTGGAAAATAAAATTATTACTTTACTGGAAAGAAGACCTTGTACGGAAAAGGATATAGTAGAAGCTCTTTTAGCACATAAAGTTGAAGTGATTAAAATTCTTGAAGAATTGATTAATATGGGAATTGTCGAAGCAAGACCGCAACATGGGAAAATATTTTATATGCAGAAAAGAAAGCTGAAATCGCAAGACTAAACATTACAGAAAATAACATTTAGTCTTTTGTAAAAGTCATAGCAGATAGAGATGTTCGGTAACAATAGTTTACAATTACATATTAATTCCAGATTTTCATGTTTTAAGGGGGTGTCTGATGATGAATTATGATGTAATTATTGTTGGAGCGAGTGCTGCTGGAGTTACTGCTGCTATAACGGCAAAATATCATTATCCAAATAAAAAAATAATGGTAATAAGAAAAGAAGAATTAGTACCAATTCCCTGTGGTATACCTTATACTTTTGGAATCGTTGGGGCTCCTGAAAAGGGGTTGATACCCGCTGATGAAATGTTTAAAAAAAATAATATTGATACCAGGATCGGTGATGTTATAGAAATTGATAGATCCGCTTCAAAAATAAGAACAGATAATGGTGAAGAGTATGGTTATAAGCGTTTGATTCTTGCTACAGGATCAAATCCTATCGTTCCAACTCTTTCTGGTAAAGATAAAGAAAATGTATTTTCGATTAGAAAAGATGTTCCTTATCTTCAAAAAATAATTGATACACTCCAAAAAGCTAAACACTTGTGTATCGTTGGGTGTGGATTTATTGGTGTTGAAATAGCCGAGGAATGCAGAAGAAAACGGCTCGATTTGGAAATTACAATTGTGGAAATGCTGACTCATTGTCTTCAACTGGTTTATGATGAAGAATTTTGTATAAAGGCAGAATCAACTCTGAAAGAACAGAATATCAATTTGTTACTTGATGAGAAAGTGGAATCGTTTAAAGGGGATGAGTTTGTTAAAGGTGTAAAATTAGCAAGTGGTCGTATTATTGATGCTGATATGGTGATTTTGGGTATAGGGGCAGTTGCTAACATTGATATCGCTTCCAAAGCTGGATTGGAAATAGGACCAACAAAGGGGATTCAGGTAAATCGTTATATGCAAACTTCTGATCCTGCTATCTATGCCTGCGGCGATTGTGCTGAAAAAGTTTCGTTTTTTGATGGGAAGAAATCTCCACTGAAACTGGCTTCTATCGCGACCATGGAGGCAAGGGTGGCAGGTGCAAATCTGTTTTCTACTAACAGGGTAAATATGGGTGTTATTGGCGTTTATTCAACTGTATTGGGTAATTGCGCATTTGCTGCTGCAGGATTAACGCGTTCTCAGGCTGTTGAAAGAGGCTTTGATGTAGTTGTTGGAGAATCTGAAGCTGTTAACAGACATCCTGGATGTATGCCAGATGCCGAAATGATGAAAGTTAAATTGATTTTTGAAGCAGGTAGTCAAGTAATACTTGGTGGTCAGGTAAGTGGTGCAAAAAGCGGAGGAGAACTTATTAATGCTATAAGTGCCTGTATCCATCAGCGTATGACTGCTGATGACATTGCTACTTTCCAGACAGGCACGCACCCGGCACTAACGGCCTCTCCAATCGCATATCAGTTGGTAAATGCAGCTGAAATGGCTATCGGGAAAATGAAAATGAGGTAAATGAAAATAAATTGACAAAAAAGAAATATGGTTGGATATTTTGGTTTAGTTTTCTGTTTATGTATTTCTTTCTGGCCTTTTTTTGTCTTCATTTTTAATATAAATTTTGATATATATATATATTTCTTAAATAATTATTAAAGGGCTTAATCATCAGGCCCTTTTTTTGCTTTATCTGGTTATCCTGACTTTGGATCTGAACTCATTCAAAATATTTTAAGAGGTTAAATATGAACCTTTTGGATATTATTTGCGAAAAATGTATCCAGATTCGGACAGGAACAACAGATAAGGACAGCTTACTTCATGAAATAGCTTTTCTGGCCAGAAAATCATCAGTGCTTCAGAATGTTCCTGAAAAAAGGATTTATGATGCTCTTAAATATCGTGAAAACGCTGGATCTACCGGATTCGGTGGGTATATTGCAATCCCACACTGTAGTTTGCCGGGAATTTCCGATTTTGTAGTTGGTTTTTTAATCTATCCTGACGGAGTTGATTTTGATGCCCTTGATGGACGTGATACGAAACTGTTCGTATTCATTATCGGTCCGTCAGAAAAACGTAACGAACATATTCAATTGTTGGCTGCTATTTCAAGAATACTGCAAACTGAAACGGTCGTGCAGGAAATCGTTAATGCAAAAACTGTAACTTCAGCGCTCGACAGTTTACTGAGATATGCTACAGTGAGTGTTCTGGCTCCTGGCAAAGAGAAGCAATCGTTGATACATATATTTATACAAAACGAGGACTGGTTCAGTGATATTCTTCAGGTATTATCCGAAATCGGCAGTTCGTCAATTTCTGTGATAGAAGCCAATGACGCTTCATATTATCTTCAGACAATGCCGCTTTTTTCCGGATTTTTTACAGAAAAAGCCAGAGGTTTTCATAGAGTAATAATTACTTCGATCAGAAAATCGCTTGTGAATGAACTGTACAGGCAGATTACAATGATAACCGGAAACATTGAGAGAGTTAAAGGGCTTGTTATTATTACTCAGGAAATAAGTTACTGGAATGGTGAATTGAACTATTAAAAAAAGAGAGTTGATGTGATTTCTGGGATTGAATTACCCGGTTTATTTATTACCGGTTTAATGGCAATTAGTGGATTTTATATTGGCAAAATGATGAAATGGGTTCGATTACCTTCAATAATAGGATATATGTTGGCTGGTATCCTGCTTGGGCCGTCTTTATTGTCGGTTATTGATGTTTCTGCACGTGAAACATTTTCGTTTCTGACAGATATTGCCCTTGGTTTTGTAGCTGTTACAATAGGACTTGAACTTGATTTTTCATCATTAAAAAAACAGGGCGGCGGAATAGTTTATATCATTCTAGCAGAGTCTTTTGGAGCTTTTCTTCTTGTAACGCTGGCGATCTATCTGTTAACACGCGATATGATAACGGCATTAATTCTGGGTGCCCTTGCTCCATCAAGTGCTCCCGCCGGTGTTGTCGCAATAATTCAGGAATACCGTGCTCGTGGATCTTTGACAAAAGCAATATTCGCAGTTGTAGGGTTTGATGATGGTATCGGGATAATTATCTTTGGTTTTGTTGTAGTAATTGTTCGCAGCATGTTATATGGTCAGACCGGTGTGGCAGGTGAAAGCCTTTTATCGATGATGCTGATTCCTCTTGGGGAGATTGTATTAAGCTTTATTATTGGGTCGGCGGTAGGATTTCTGTTCTGTGTTCTTGGACGAAAACTCCACAACCCCAAAGACATACTCATTTTGATAATCGGTTTTGTTTTTATTCTGGCAGGTGTAAGCATTGCAATGAACATCTCATATATTTTGACAAATCTGGTTATGGGTATATTAATCGTAAATACTCAACCTCGTGGATTTGTCAAAAACATAGGTGATCAGTTGTCGTCTGTAATGCCGCTTTTTTTTATTTTGTTTTTTGTTTTGGCAGGAAGTAATCTTCATCTGGAAGCATTGCCGTCGTTGGGACTTATTGGAATTGTTTATATTATTTCACGCTCAGCAGGGCTTATAATTGGTTCAAGATTGGGTGCTGTTCTGGGGGGTGCTGATGAAAAAATTAAAAAATATCTGGGAATCGGAATTATCTCACAAGCTGGAGTGGCGATCGGGCTGGCTCTTGTTGTAAGAAGAGAATTTGCAGGGCTTGGAACAGTAATCAGCGCTGAAGCCGGAATTACTACTGGTGATCGTCTGGGATTCATGGCTATTACTGTAATAACTGCCACATCGGTTATTTTCGAAATAATCGGGCCAATATTAGCAAAAATTGCCCTTTCACGTGCCGGAGAAATTAATGCTGCTGTTACAGGTCACAAAAGGTAATAACCTTGAACAGACAGAATCAATCCGGTAAATTGTTGATTACCGTATCATTACAGATTTTGTACACAACCTGTATACGAAACAGAGGTTTTATAATTATTTTTAGAGTTGGAATGATCCAGTTTATGTTATATTTAGGAGTATGTTATCAATATTCGAATTTATAGATTTCCGCAAGTATCTTGCCGATTACTACCAGTTCAAGAAAGAAACATCTCAATATTTTTCTTATCGTTATTTTGCCCGGAAAATCGGAATCAATTCGCCTTCATTTCTAAAGAATGTCATTGATGGTAAACGGAATTTAACCAGGCAGATGGCGGAACGGTTTTGCAAAGCATTGGGGCTTTCAGATAAAGAAAAACTTTATTTTCATAATCTGGTTCTTTTTAACCAGGCAAAAACTTCGGGGGAGAAACAGGTTCATTATACAGTTTTGAGATCAATAAGTGACGGGGTTAAGGAAGCCGTACTTAATACAGATAAATTTGATTATTTCTCAAACTGGTATACGCCGGTGATACGGGAATTAATCTGTTTGTATGATTTCAAAGATGATTATCGACTGATGGCTTCAGTTCTTAAGCCAAAGATCAGAATGGTGGATGCGAAGAATGCTGTAGATCTGCTTTTACGGCTTAAGCTTATTGAACGAAAAGATGATGGCGGATTTTGCCAGACACCAGAGGCTGTTATTGCTGATGATTCGGTGACATCTCTTGCCATACGTTCATTTACTCATAAAATGATTGAACATTCCAGATTTGCACTTGACACCATCGATAAAAATCAGAGAAACATATCGGGAGTTACTATGAGCATATCTTCAGAGGCTTATAAAATGATTACTTCTGAAATAACAGCTTTTAAAGATCGGGTAAAATTTATTGTAAGTCATGATGATGCATGTAATCGTGTATATCAGTTAAATATTTCACTTTTTCCTGTTAGTGAAGAAGTCGACAAAATCGATAAAGGTAATGCAGGAGAAATATGAAATCGATTTTCTTGCTGGTAGTTTCCTGCATTATGTTGCAGTGTTTTTCATGCACATCTTTAATAAGTGGTACAACAGATACAGGAAACGCTAAAATTTCGGCTGAAATCTATACACTTGAAGGAACGCCTGCTTCAGGAGCTGAAGTAACTATTTTGCCCGCTCAATATCTTTTTTATCATGATGATTCAGTAAATGGTACTGGCAGTTCTGAGAACATATTGATTATGGAAACAGATGATTCCGGTTGTTTCAGAGTAGATTCACTCAAAAGCGGGGATTACAGCATAGAGGTGAATAATGGGAATTCTGCAGTTCTGTTTAAAATTTCTATTCCTGTTGAACAGGATTCTGTAATCGTTATTAATGATACCTTGAAATCCTACGGTGCATTTGAAGGAAATATGGGGATTGTTGAAGATACTACTTTTAAAAGATATCTGCTTATTTATGGTCTTAAAAGATGTGTTGAAATACTACCCGATGGTAAATTTTTCATAGGAGACCTTCCACCGGGCACATTTAATCTGAAAATTACAGCATCTGAAGATGATCATTGGAAACCTGTTGAAATTAATCATATCACAGTACTTTCAGAAGATACTTTGCCGATATCTTTTGCAGGATGGAAATACAGGGCTCAAATTATTCTCAATACCACTGAGAACGGAGCAGATGTAGTTGATAATGTGTACGGGTTTCCTGTACTTGTAAAATTATCAGATTCAAATTTTAATTTCAATGAAGCCCACAAGGATGGATTTGACTGTGCTTTTTATAAAAATGATAGTACTCCCTTGCCTTTCCATATTGAGTTATGGGACAGTCTTCAGGAAGTCGCATATATATGGGTGAGGGTTGATACTGTATTTGGTAACAGTATGGATCAGTCTTTTATTATGTTGTGGGGGAATTCCAATGCACAGCTTCTAAGCAGAACCTCTCAGGTATTTGATACCGCTGATGGGTTTTTAGGCTGTTATCATTTTGGCGGTGATGTTTCGGATGCGACTGTGAATAAATATGATGGCACAGATAAAGGTACAATGGATATGTCCAACGGAATTATTGGACGTGCACGGATGTTTAACGGGACTGGATACATAAATTTGGGAGAACTTCCCGACCGTCCGGAAGGGGCGATTTCATGCTGGATGTGTCCGGGCTTTACAGTTAATTCGTATTCAGGAGTAACCCAGGGTATATGGGGTAAATATGAAATGGATGAACAGGATTTTACTCTGAGTTTACAAGGATCGGATTTCTATTCGGGTTCAGGTTCACCAGGGAAATTGATTTCAAAATTGGAAGATACGACAGATGGATACTATTTAGCAAGCAAAACATCTTCTTTTATTGAAAATATATGGTATCATGTTGTCTGGACCTGGGGTGAAGATGGCAATATACTGTATGTTAATGGAAAATTAGAAAGTTCATCTCCCGATTATCGCCCGGTTTGGGGAAAGGGTAATGACGAAATTGGCCGCAGTTATTACGATTCTTCGAACATTTCGGGAGGAGGCCCACTTTATTTTACTGGAGTGCTTGATGAATTTAGAATAGACAAGGCTCAGCGATCTGAGAGCTGGGTCAGGTTATGTTATACGAATCAGCTTTTACCAAATTCTCTGATCAGTATTAAAAAAGAGGATCAGCAGTAAAATCAAAATTTTAGCAGTATCTCATTGAGACCAGGTTTGATATCCCCTGTAAAAGTAAAACCTCAGTAAGTTGAGTTAATAGACAGACCGGTCCAGTTTAAAGCACTCAAAAATTTCGGGTAAAAATATCAGTTGTCATCATATTAACTGTAATGCTTTTTTTATCTACACCTGTCTGTTCCTGTAATCATCAACTACTGAGGTTTGGGGTAAAGAGACCTGGTGTAAAAAAATAAATCGTACTATAAAGTAATTATACGAAAGTTTTTAATTGATTATTATAACCGAAGTGTAATTATAAGATATTTTCGTATACGGTCTGTGTACAGATGTGGTTCTTGTTTTAATTATTCAAGATTATAAAAAAGAATCGCCGGGTATTAAACCCGGCGCTTCCGCTTCACCCGAAATGTTGCAAGAGGGCCTTGCAATTGGTAGGATTCCTAATATAATAAAGGAAATGGAAGTGAGCAATATATAAAGAATATTCATTTCCATTTTGTTAAAAAATTCCAGAAAATATGTGGACCAAATATTTCGATACAGAAAGCTGGATCAAAATGTTTTAAACCCCAGTTTGGCACCAATTGCAACAGATGCTTTTTCAACCTCAACAGGGTGTTTTTTTAAATTCCCGTCCCAGTAATATTCTCGTTCATTTTCCCATACCCATTTTGACGGCTTAAAAAGGCCTTCAAAGACATTCGCAACATTTATTATATCAAGATAAGCATCGAATCGGGTTAAAAATTTATGGTCGACGCTGTTTACGGTTTCAATTTTCATATCCAGTCTCTTATATATTTTGACCCTTTTGTAAATATTATCATAGGAAAGATTACCATCATTTTTGAGTACAATTTCACGATATGGAACGCCACCTGCGAAAATGCCAGAAAAATAGAAGTTAAGTCTTCCTGAAGCGACATTGTAGCGTAAAGTTGTTTTATTAGACCATGGGATTTCCCATTCGTAAGGAACAGTCTTATCTTGGTAGTATCGTGTTGATCTGCCGAAATTCTGAAACGTATAAAGTCCAAAACGTTCACAATCCAGTTCGGAAGAGAAACAAACTCCGTAAGACAGTAGTTTGCTTTGGCAATCAGTATCCCATGCTATATAACCAACTTTTTCAGAAAACCCTGAATAGTGAGGAAAATATTTTATATAAGTTTCGGCGTAAAGATTCAGTCTGTTATTCAGTAAAAACAGTTCTAACTCATTATTAGCAGAATAGAGATTTAATCTTCTGTTTATGTAATTTTTTTCAGGTAGACCCCGTATATCGGGATGGAAGGTCATTGATCCGATATTAGCCCTGAATGCAGTTTTGTTTTGTCTGTAAGTGTACCACAATGAAGGATCTGCAAAGATATGTGTGTTATATTCAGCACCGGCAACTCCGGTTACAATGTCAAAACCAAAAGATCCTTTCGTTGCTGTTTTTGATAATGAAATATGTGTCGAACCGGTTATGTCATTTGAACCGGTTTTTAATATTTTATTGGTATTGGCAGTAAGGTGTTCACTTCTACTCGCATTTGAATCGGTGATTGAAGAATCAGGGTATAAAGATAAAAACCCGTCCCATTTTACGGCTTCAATCGAGAAATCTGTATTCAGTTCAAGTTTTCCAATGTCCCATCGGTTCAATTTGCCGGACAGTGCAATGTTATCTCTTTTTATCTCCTTAAGAGGGGTAGTTAGACCATATCTCTTCCCTTCGAAAAACAGTTGCCTCGATCCACCTAATATTATTTCGTTCAGACGACTGTTAACTTTTTTTGAATTTAGCTTTGCAGAAAACAGTCCCCAGTTTACAATCCGATTTTCCCGCCAGCAGTCTTCGTATGAGTCAAGTGCATACCAGGTAAATGTCTTAAGGTTAAATGATTTTAAATCATGGTTTGTTATCATATATACATCGCCAAACATATTTGGAGCTGAATAGTTTAGTCGGGCTGAATCACTCGAGACAAAAGGTGACATTGGGGTGTTACCATTTCCCCATGCATGATTCTTAAATCGTATCAAGTAATTGTCAGTAATCCTGCCTCCAACCTGATAGTTATTTTTTTTCTTAGGCGGAGATGAAAGTAATAATTCCACATCGATTGAACCCATTGATCCAATCAGTTCCCAGGCTCTTTTATTATTGCTGTATCGTAAAATTTGAGGTTCAAGCAGTATCATACCTCCCGAAGCGTCAGTAAACCTGCTCCATTTGTGATTACAGTTGTTTTTTTCATGGTTGAAATCATAAGCCCGCTTCTATCTGCGTATGAATGTAAACTGAAGTGTGATGGGTTGAGCATTGGGATACCCATTACTCTATATCGGGTTTCATACAGACCGCTTCCCTTTATAAGAAACGCAGAACCTGCTTCGGGGATTCTCTCTACACCCGGTTTCATGAAAAGCACTTTGTTTATATCGTGAGTTAATCCAAACTGTTTTTGCTTGATGTCAAAGTCGACAGTTTCATTTCTTATGGTAGATTCACTTTTCACTTTCATGGTATCCATGATAGTAGAAACAGAATCTGAACCATAAGGGAAAACGAGTGAAAAAAGAAAAATTGCACTGAGACCAGATTTTGATAATGGGAGCATCAGGTGGACCTTTCGTTTAATCGGATAAAAAACTGATTAATTGAGATTACGATTAAATTATCTGAAGTGATAGAAAGTATTTCCCCGGATAGAAAGAAATTTATTTGCGATAAGATTTATTGAAGATTATTGGAGTGGCAATGAAATCTATGTAATACCTGTTAGTTATTGTTTTTTAAAAGCGGATTTGATTTAAAAAAATTATTTGCCCGACCAAGAACTGTTTTGAGGTTGGGTGATGACTGAACAGTTCTGAAAAATTCATGTCCAAAAAAGAAGTTTTCTGCGTATAATGCAGAAAACTCTTTTATTCTTCCGATAGCTTTTTCGGGAGGGAAATCTTCACAAGTATAATTATAAAAACGGTTCCAGACCTCAGCGTAATCAATTTCCAGTTTGTTTCCGCACATTTGGGAGAAGATCCATGGTTTTACAACAGCCATTCTTCCAATCATCAAGGCGTCACATACTTCGGAGTTTACATATTTAAGAGCTGATGAATTTTTGATATCGCCATTACCTATTATGATCAAAGAGGTTTTTTCTCTTATCCATGAAAAAAGATCCCATCTTGCAGATCGTTTCAACTTTTCATCAATAAATCTGGGGTGAACGCATATGACATCTATACCAGAATCTTCGAACAATTTAAGCCGTTCCAGGAACTGGTATTGCCATTGGGGGGAATTCTTTCCGAGCCGGCATTTTACTGTAAGCAGACCATCCCAGCTACTGCGTATCGATTGAAGTGTACTGGAAAGCAGGTTGATATTATCAAAAAGTGCACATCCTCCACCATAATGGCTTATTCGTGGAGCCGGGCATCCAAGGTTGATATCTATGCCAAAAGGATCAACAGATTTCAGTTTATTGATAATTGGTTCAACAGGTTCATTGCCGTTTAATTTTAGTTGATAAATAACAGGCCCTTCCTGTTTTCTTCTTTTAGTGAAAGGTGACGCAAAAAGATTTTCACTAAGAAGGGCTTTTGTAGAAAGCATTTCCGTATAAAGTATACTGTAACCACCAAAATCAGAAATCAGTCTTCGGAATGCACTATGGCTGAGTCCTGCCATTGGTGCACATAAAAATGGTGATATTTTGAAATGATCAAAAAGAGAGGAGCGTTTATCTATCATTGGAAAAAAGATCTGAAAAGTATACCTGAAATAAGATAGAGAGGGAAAAGAAGAAAACCGGATAAGATGTATTCTTCAGAATTGATCAACAAGGGGGCTGTTTTTGAAAAGAGGTTATTTTTCCATTCAGTGAATGCGTACACAACTGGAGGAAAAAACATGCCCGAAATTGCCCACAACAGTATGGGAATTAATCCTGTGCCCCAAACCTCTTTTGCGATGAAAACATTTATAAAAATCATATAAAGGCAGCTTCTGGATAATGTTGAAAATGAATTAACGGATCGGGAATATGAAATTTCAAAATTCAAAAGCTTTTTTTTAATCTTTTTAATTGAATCATCATTGAGAAGACCGGTTTTACCGCAGTGACTGATACCATCCTGAACTGATCTGATCAGCATTTCGGGTTGTTCAACAAACAGTGGCACAATCAAAGTTTTATACTCTGTAGTTATTTTTAAATAGCCTCTGATAAACGGTATGGTCGTAATATTTATACTGGTAATATCATAAAAACTTACAGAACTGATTTTGTAAGGTGTTTTAAAGATAAGTTTATCGGTGCAGACAATTACCTTATATTTTGAAATCTCTTTTTTAAAGAAAAGAAAAAGAATCAAAAGAGCAATTGCAGTCGCGTTGAGGTATATGGCTGCACGAATCGCAGATGTAATGATTACATTGTATGATATAATTGAAATGATTGCAGGAAACCATGAAATAATAAAAACAGATCCGATAATAATATGAAGCATGATTTCCAGGTATAGAAAACGTTTTTGAAAAGAAAAATTGATCTGGTTATCAGGTATGTTGTCCATGAATATTTCCTGTAATTAGTTTGCATACTTCCAGTTATTTATCTTGATCTTCTAATATAGTAAGCTTCATACAATAAATGGTCAACAAAATCGAAAAATAAAAAGTTTGAATTCACCAGCCGGCTTTATATATATTCTTTAGGTTTTTTCCTCACCATAAGGAACCAGTTAAATAATATGTCCATTCGAAGCATGACAGGTTTCGGACTCGCTGAAAGCCTGACTCAATCGGGCACATACAGAGTCGAGATCCGGGGCGTTAACAATCGTTTTCTCGAAATTGGTGTCAGACAACCGAAATTCGCAGCTAATCTGGAGCAGAGAATTAAAAAAGAGCTTTCATCTGTTGTTTCCAGGGGTACAGTATCGGTGATTATCACGTGTGATCGTGAAGAAGAGGGTGTTCGGCTTACCTGGGAAAAACCGTCTGTTGATAATTACATGCAAATTTTTAAAGAAATCAGTGGGACATACAATCTGGATGGTGCTGTCACATTATCCGATCTGCTTCATTTCAGTGATTTTATAAAAACTGAAAATGTGGATTATGATGAAGAGGTTCTATGGGAGCATCTGAAACCGATTTTAGGGCAGGCAATTGAAGCTTTTCAGCAGTCTCGTGAAACTGAAGGGGAGTTTATTGCTAATGATCTGGAAAAGATAAACCAGCAGATAAGTCTGACTGTAGACCAAATAGAAAAGCGGGCGCCTGAGCGTATAAAAGAGTATGCATCAGCATTGGAAGAACGGGTTAAAAAACTTATTGCAAACCCGCCGGATCCTCTTAGGATGGAGACTGAAATTGCTCTTTTTGCAGACAAACTTGATATTTCTGAAGAATGTACGAGGCTCAGGGCACATATAGCGAAGTTTTATGATGATTTGAAAAAGAGTGAACCGGTTGGAAAAAGAATGGGATTTCTTTTGCAGGAAATGAACAGAGAGGCAAATACGATCGGTTCAAAGGCAAATGATATGGAAATCTCACATTTGTCTGTGAAACTTAAAGAAAATATCGAAAAAATAAGAGAACAAATTCAAAATATTGAGTGAAAAAGGGAGCACCCATCTGGTATGTGTTGATGCTCTCAAAAGGAGGAATTATGGCCGATTTACTTGAGTTAGATCTTGAAGAACTTGAAAAACGTGGAATCGACAGGTATAAAGCTGTACTGATGGCTTCACAGGAAGCGCGTTTCATTAATGATCAGATTCGGCTTAATATTCTGGAATCAAAAGAAAAACCAACAACACTCGCTCTTCAGCGTCTTTTTGAAGGTAAAGTTGTAGAAAATGAAGAGGGTGAGAGTGAAAGTTAATGGCAGATCCTTTAAGGGTAGTTATTGGAATATCCGGCGGAATTGCTGCTTATAAAATACCGCAGTTAATTCGCTTGTTAATAAAGCAGAATGTTGAAGTAAAAACAGTTGTTACATCTGCTGCAGGGGGGCTTGTTGGCGAAGACGCCTTACGGACGGTGTCTTCAAATCCAGTTTACAGTGATAATAATTTCAATTATGATATGGACCACATCCGTCTTGCAGACTGGGCTGACCTGCTTCTGATTTGTCCGGCTACTGCTAATACAATCGCCAAAATTGCTCATGGAGTTGCAGACAATCTGCTTACCACGCTCGCGTTGTCGGTTCCTGAATCAAAAACAGTTGTAATACCAGCCATGAATTCTGTTATGTGGCGTAACCGGGCTACACAGGCTAACATCGAATTGCTGAAAAACAGATCCGTTTTTGTATTTCCGGTTGAAGAAGGGGAACTGGCATGCGGATCAAGCGGGCCGGGCAGGATGGCGCAGATAGAAGACATCGCTGAATGGGTTGTGAATTTTCAACCAAATTCCGGGATATTAAAAGGAAAAACTGTCCTGATCTCTTCGGGACCTACTGAAGAGCCGATTGATCCGGTTCGTGTTATCACTAACCGGTCTTCAGGAAAAATGGGTGCAGCTCTTACCCGTGAGGCTTTGACATTAGGAGCCAAAGTAATTGTTGTTACCGGACCTGCTCGGGAAAAACTGCCTTCAGGAGCTCAAATTATAAAAATTAAAACCGCAGAGCAGATGCGTGATGCCCTTCTTTCAAATTTCAATTCTGCTGATATATGTATAATGGCAGCAGCAGTTAGTGATTTTAAGGTTGAAAACTTTTCCAAAACCAAAATACAAAAAACTGAAAAGAATAGTTTTTTACTTGAACTAAAGCCAAATCCCGATATTCTTGCAGAACTTGGAAAAAAGAAAAAAAATCAGTTCCTGGTTGGCTTTGCTCTGGAAAACAGCAATTCTGAAAATCGTGCCTGTTCTAAAATGGAAAAGAAGGGGTGCGATATGATGATCTATAACAACTTTGATTCATCTATCGGACTTAAAACAACCCGTATATCAATACTGGCCAGAAACGGTTTTAATCAGAAAATTCCGGATATGAACAAATCTGAAGTTGCAGGGATTATATTTAAAAAGATTATCGAACTTTCAGGTTTTTTTCATGGTTAACAGAAAACTTGTTTCCGATTATTTACGCCAGCAGTATCAACTTTCCATGCCGGATTTCATTTTTGATAACAACGGCAGTGCGAGTGTTTTAAAGGCATTTTATCAGGTTTCACCAAAAAAATCTGCTCAATTATCACAGGAAAAACAACAAAACCACAGTGGCTTTCAAAAATCTCAAAAATCTGAGTCGGTTTCGGTTCAAAAAGAAAATAAACAGGTTTCAATTAGTTCCAGGCTTTCGGCCCTTAAGCCGATTGATAAATTGTTGCCAGGTATCTCTGGCAAGAACCCCTCTTCAAAACCACAAGTCCATCTTTCAACCGGTTTGAATTATGAGCAAAAACGTTTAGCGCTTAAAGAGCTTTATATCGCAGGATGTAACAAGTGTCATTTAGCAAAAACAAGAAACAAGTTTATATTTGGGGCAGGAAATGCAGACGCTCATATAATGATTATCGGTGAAGCTCCGGGGAGGGATGAAGATATTCAGGGACTGCCATTTGTTGGTAAAGCCGGTCAGTTGCTGACAAGTATGCTGGAGGCAATCAAACTGGACAGAAGCAAAGATGTGTTCATAACAAATATATTGAAGTGTCGACCGCCGGGTAATAGAAATCCTGAAGCTCAGGAGATAATCACCTGTTTTCCACTTCTGGAACGTCAGATTGCAATAATACAACCTAAAGCTATTTTGCTTTTGGGTCGTATCGCAGCACATTCTATTATTGGGACAAATGACAGTATCGCAATGATGCGTTCAAAGGTACATGATTATAAAGGTATTCCGACAATGGTTATTTATCATCCAGCAGCCCTGCTCAGAAATGCTTCATTAAAGCGGCCTGCCTGGGAAGATTTACAGAAATTTCAGACTTTATTGAATGATTCAGGGATTTATGGCTATTCAAAATAAATATATGAACCAACGTGATCAGAAAGTGATTGCGTCCGGTTTTGAGAGGGTTCCTCCACAGGCTCTTGATGTAGAACGGACTGTACTTGGGTCGATGCTGATAGACTCTCATGCCGCTGTTATTGCATTGGAGCTGCTTGATGAAAGCTGCTTTTATTCAACTGCCAATCAGCGTATCTTTGTCTGCATGAAAGAAATGTTCGAAAAAAACATTCCTATAGACATTGTAACACTTGCAGATATTTTGCGAAGAAAAGAGTGGCTTCAGTCGGTTGGTGAAGAAACATATCTTGCTGATTTGGCTCAGAGCATAGTGACATCAGCAAACATTGAATACTATTCCAGAATTTTAATCGAAAAATCCACTCTTCGTCAGTTGATCTCTGTTTCCGGAGAAATTACTACAAAATGTTTTGATGCAGAAGTGGAACCACAGCTTATTCTGGATGAAGCTGAGTCATTAATTTTTGGTATATCTGAGTCGAGAATTTCAAACAAGTTTGAATCTGTTAACCAGTTGCTTCCTAAAACATTTGAAGATATTGAAGGGTATGCCAAGGGTAGTTTTAAGGGGATTCTGACAGGATTCAGTGAGCTGGATGGAATGACTACTGGTATGCAAAGGGGTGACCTGGTTATAGTTGCAGGACGACCGTCAATGGGAAAAACAGCATTTTGCCTTTCTCTGGCCTTGAATGCATCTGTAAACGGAAAGTGTTCAACAGCTATTTTTTCTCTTGAAATGTCAAAAGCTCAACTTGTTCAGCGCATGTTATGTTCTGAAGCAAGGGTGAATATGCATCAGCTCAGAAGTGGAACACTTCCAAAAAGGGATCTTCCGAAACTGAGTTTTGCTGCAGGTCCGTTATCGGAAGCTCCAATTTATATTGATGATACGCCTGCGATTTCGGTACTGGAATTGAGGGCAAAGGCAAGGCGATTGAAGGCACAACACGGACTGGATCTTGTTGTTATCGATTATCTTCAACTTATGGGATCGTCTGGTAAAGTCGAAAGTCGCCAGCAGGAAATATCCCAGATATCGCGTGCTTTGAAGGGTGTAGCAAAAGAGCTTGATGTTCCGGTTATTGCTTTATCACAGCTTTCAAGGGCAGTAGAACAGCGTACAGGGAATCATAGACCGCAGCTTTCTGATTTGCGTGAATCCGGAGCAATAGAGCAGGATGCTGATGTTGTGCTGTTCGTTTATCGTGACGAAGTGTATAATAAAGACGATGACCAGGTTAAAGGAAGAGCTGAAATAATTGTAGGTAAACAGAGAAACGGGCCTATTGGCACAGCTCATCTGGCTTTTGTTAAAGATTTTGCCCGGTTCGAGAATCTGGCCGAACGGGTTGAGGAGAGTTCCGGATTTTGAATCTTATAATTCAGGGTGTTGCTGGAATCGGAAGGTTCGGTAGAGGCATAGGATCACTCTGGTGTTCATTTCTTCTTAGCGTTTATAAATACAGCCTGCTCGCATGGCACACATTTACGCGTTTAAGGTTTATTGTTTACAACCCTGATCTGACTCTGTCCCACATGTACACTTTGGGTGTTGAAACGCTTCCGCTGGTATCTGTAATTGCAATTTTTTTAGGATCTGAAGTAGTTATTCAATCAATGTATCAGATGCAGGGGTTTATTCCGATGCGGTATCTGGGGGTACTGGTTTGTAAAAGCATTGTAACTGAATTGGGGCCTGTTGTTACATCAATAGTATTTGCCGGACGGGTTGCAACGGGGATTGCGGCTGAAGTGGGTTCAATGAAAACCAGTGAACAGCTTGATGCAATGAAAGTATTGAGTCTTGATTCAATAAGGTATCTGATAGTTCCCAAAACTGCCGCATGTATCATAATGCTTCCTGTTCTTGTTATCTGGGCTGATTTTCTGGCAATTGCAGGGGCTACTGTGATGACAGTTTTAACGATTGATATAACACTGTTTCATTTTTTAAGCGGCTTGAAACTCTTTTTCAACCCGATGGATGTATTTTTCGGGGTGTTCAAAACTGCTGCTTTCGGTGCTATTGTGGCTATCACTGGAGCATATTTCGGATTTGAAACAAAAGGTGGAGCTGAAGGTGTAGGTAATGCTACTACTAAAGCCGTTGTAACATCTGCTGTCCTTATTCTCGTATTTGACTTTTTTATTGCATTATTAGTATTATAGGGTTTGGTGCGTTTGTCTATTTGAATCAAGATTTTATTTTAAAATGCTTAAAATCGAACACTTAAAAAAACATTTCGGTAATCAGGTTGTACTTGATGATATAAATCTGGAAATTAAAAAGGGAGATATCACCTGTATTATCGGACAGTCGGGAAGCGGAAAAACGGTTCTTTTCAGGCATATTATCGGTTTGATGATTCCTGATGGTGGTAGAATACTTCTCGATAGTAAGGTTATCCTGTATCCTAACATGAAGTTGTCTGAATTTAATTCAATCAGGAAACGGTTCGGGATCCTGTTTCAGGGTGCAGCCCTGTTTGATTCCATGGACGTGGGTGAGAACCTTGCGTTTCCATTACGGGAGCATACGGATTATACTGAACAGGAAATAGAGAAGATTATTTGTGAATCTCTTGAGATGGTTGGGCTCAAGGAGGAGTTTAAAACAAAGATGGTTTCGGAGCTTAGCGGCGGGATGCGCAGCAGGGTTGGTCTTGCAAGGGCGCTGGTGATGAAACCGGAGATTATGTTATATGATGAGCCGACATCTGCACTTGACCCAATAATGACTGATAAAATTAACGATCTTATACTGAATCTTCGAAGCAAACTTGGGATGACATCAATTGTTGTAACTCATGATATAGGATCAGCATACAAAATTGCAGATAAAATTGCGATGATTCATGAAGGGAAAATAATATTTGATGGAACGCCTGCCGAGATTCGCAAGTCAAGAAATCCCTATATCCAGCAGTTTATTCGTGGTCAGCGCAAGCTGCATTATGCTGTTGAGGAAGAAGAAGCATATGCAGCACCGGTTGATTTGAATCAGCTTCGTAATAAGCCGGATATTTCAACCCGGAAATTCAGAATGCCCTTATAGTTGCCTTGCGCAGATTGCTATCCTTACATGTTCAGAGAAAAGCTTTGCCAGGCACCATATTGCCAATCGTTGTTCAAAAATATGCAAAGTTGTATTTTGGCAGATGTGTGTTTATTGAGTGAGCAGAACAAAATCAGGAGAAAACTGTTTTGAATAAAAAAGCAAAAACTGCGTATGTGTGCAACAACTGTGGTCAGGATTTTTCCAAATGGCGAGGAAAATGTGACAATTGCGGGGCCTGGGATACGGTTGTGGAGATAAAGATTGCTGCTGGCAAACGCAACCGGTCATCTTCAGTTCCGATTGTTCCGGCTCAGCCCAAGGTGCTTGGCGAATGCAGCATTGACAGTTCACCAAGAATTCATTGTGGTTTTCCTGAGATAGACAGGGTACTGGGCGGCGGGCTGGTAAGAGGAGCTTTCATACTTCTGGGTGGTGATCCGGGGATAGGAAAATCAACTTTACTTCTTCAGCTCAGTGCCAGTCTTGCTGCTACATCCATGAAAGCAATGTACATATCCGGAGAGGAGTCAACTGAGCAGGTTTCTCTTCGGGCTTCAAGGCTCAAGGTTCTGGATTCACCGCTTACCGTGTTCACGGAAACATCGGTTCAAACGATTTTACAGGTCATATCTGATCATAAACCAGAACTTGTAATAGTAGATTCTATTCAGACAATTTACACTGAGGATCTTGAGAGCGCTCCGGGGAGTGTGGCACAGATTCGGGAATGTACAGCAGAACTTCTGAAATATGCAAAAACAAGCGGAACAGTATTTTTTCTTATTGGTCATGTAACCAAGGATGGTGTTATTGCCGGTCCAAGGCTTCTTGAACATATGGTCGACACAGTTCTTTACTTTGAAGGAGACAGCGGATATCAGTACCGTTTGCTTCGTGCGGTAAAAAACCGTTTTGGGCCTACAGGGGAGATCGCTTTGTTATCGATGAGTGACAGCGGGTTACAGGAGGTATCCCAGGCGTCCGAGTTTTTTCTCACAAACAGGTATTCGCCTCAACCGGGTACGTCTGTAGGTGCGATTCTTGAGGGTAGTCGTATTCTGGTCGTTGAGCTTCAGGCGTTGGTCAATCATTCTCATTTTGGTATTCCCCAAAGGGTAGCATCGGGAATCAACCCCAAAAAGCTTTCGCTTCTTCTGGCTGTACTGGAACGTCATGGCGGCATAGTGCTTGGTGATCATGATATTTTCTTTAATGTGGCCGGGGGATTGACAGTCTCTGAACCTTCAATAGACCTCTGCATTGCCGCATCGGTTCTTTCTTCATTTCGCAATAAACCCCTGAAACATGATATGGCGCTTATTGGAGAGATTGGATTGGGTGGTGAAGTGCGTCCTGTTGGAAATATGGGTGCAAGGATAAAGGAGTTAACGCATCTGGGTTTTAAATATTGTGTTGTTCCTCAGCCATCAAAAAGCGCAGAATGGTTTTCTTCGAGCAGTGATATCCAGCTTCTTCCATGTAAAAGAATTGGAAATCTGGCTGATTTAGTATTTGAATAAAACCCGGGTCGCCTTATTTAATAAGTTTTTAGTTTTTGTGTAAATCAGA
>JAAYEB010000398.1 GCA_012728995.1 Fibrobacter sp.
CGACATCGGGTTGAGCCCCCTGGGGTGCATCCACAGTTTCCCGCCTTTCATCCCAGTATTTATCTGGATCAAGCTGTGGCTCGTCTGATTTCTCAAAAGGTGAATCTCCACCCATTGATTTAAGCTGTAAACCGCAGTTGATTACCAGAAATGCACAGCAAAGTACCAACAGATTTAACCTGTGTTTCATCATTCCTCCTTTTATAAGATTTTTTGTGGCAACCCATGAATTAATAATACTTTTCATAATACCTCCTTTTTAAGATCTGGTATTTTTAATCGTCTGTTTAAAAAGGTAACCTGAAACCGGTGATTTAATCTGAATAATGTTTTACATTTCTAAAAGGTTGATAAAATAAGGAAAATGTGGATGAAATACAGAAAATGAATAATCGATAGCTGATTTTTGCTGTTTTTGCAGCATTTATCCGATCAAATATCCTATAATATCTTGGTTATTTTGTTTGCCTGTCATAAGTAGCAGGTTTAGGCATGATATTTTTTACTGATTTTCATACATTATTAAAATCCAATTTGATTTTTGAATAATGTATAATAAATTGTTGAAAATGTAATCTGTTTGACCTGATATGAAGCTCCAAACGAAATAGGTTTTTTAAAAATACATCATAGGCCAGATCTCTATTGTGTGCCTCTCGAGACCCATCGCAGCTCTTAACAGCATTTTTTAAAGTTTTTGATCATCTGGACCGCTGAAAACGCACACGACCCCCGCGATAGTCTTTTGCAGCTCTTAAACTCCTGTTTGGGGCGTATGAAAACCTGTGAACAATCCCGATTTACAGAGAAATCAGAATACAATCAAATAAAGTTAATCATCGTTTTAATCATTCTTATCAGGTACAATCTGCGGTTCAAACATTTTTCTTATTGGGCTTAACTATGATTATCTATATTTTGCTTTAAAATCGGGATTAATCCGTTTGGTGAACATGATTAGAACTTTTTATAAATTCTTAACACTCCCTGAGCGCCTGTTGTTATCATTTGTATTTTCAATATTTTCATCTAATGTGAAAAAGAAGGTCGCTCCCTTATTCAATTCAGCTTCTGCCCATATTTTCCCATCATGACGTCTTATCACCCGTTCTACAATCGGCAAACCAATACCTGTACCGGAAAACTCACCTTCCGGGTGCAACCGCTGGAACGGTGTAAACAGTTTATCAGCCTGTTCCATAGGAAAACCGGCACCATTATCGTGTATAAAGAAAACTGTTTTATTATTTTGTTGACAACTGCCGAATTCTATACGAGGTTCCGTTGTTTTTGAAGTGTATTTCCATGCATTTCCCAGAAGATTCATTAACGCAATTTTAAGAAGTTGCTTATCACCTTTTATTTTTAATTTATCATGAATAATCACTTCAACATGCCTTTCCGGATGCTGCTCTGACAACTCATCAATAATCTCGCGGGCCAGCATACTCAGGTTTATTTCCTGCATGGAAATATCCTGACGCGAAATTCGTGAAAGTCTTAGCATATCATTGATAAGCGCGTTCATCTTATTGGCACTATTTACAATTCTCCGCAGGTAATCTCTTGCGGTTTCATCCAGTTTCGATTCATAATCCTCAAACAACAACTCAGTAAATCCTTTTAAAGTATGCAGTGGAGAACGAAGATCGTGGGAAACGGAATAGGAAAATGCTTCCAGCTCGTTGTTTGATGAAGCGAGCTCACTGGTACGCCGTTTCAGCATCTCTTCAAATTCTTTTCGTTCGGTAACATCAACTGCTATACCAAGGACCTGTCGAATTTGACCGTTATCATCAAGCAAAGGTATATAATCCACCACATGCGACATTTTCTTGCCTTTAAGAATAAAGCTGTGTTCAAAATGCTGCGGTTCTTTTGTCAGATAAGTTTTTCGCAGACGATCAATGTATTCCTTATCTACTTCCGGCGGACAGATCTCCTCATCATTATACCCGATAACATCTTCAGGTAATTTACCGCTTATGGCAACACCTGCTTTATTCATAAAATTTACCCGGCGTTCCTTAATAAATAATAAATACTGATGGGTAATTGTCAACTGCTGCATGGAACCGCTGCTCGCTGTCGCGTAATGCATCCTCAACTTTTTTGCGTTGTGTGGTTTCGATTAGCGCCAGAACCAAACCATTCACATCCCCGTTTTTATTCCTGATAGGTGTAATTGTCCAATCCCAGTAAGTCGTGCCGCGATTCGGATCACCTTGATATATAAACGGCCTATCGTGATATTCTATTACAACAACATTATCTCGAGCATAGCGAAAGCTCTTTTCGTTCTCTTTATTCGGAAACAGTGCAAAATGGTTTTTCCCAACCAGTTCTTCTGGTGAATAACCACTTCCTTTTGCGTAGGTTTTATTCACCAGGATAAAATTGAAATCTCTATCCAGATATGCTATGTGAAAATTGCGAGGTGCATCAATTATTGCCTGAAGAATATCCCGTTCCCTGTGAAGCTGCTCTTCAAAATAGATGCTGTCGAAAATATTTACAAAAGTTATTACGACGCCTTGGACACTTTTATCAATTTTTCGGTATGGCTGAACCGTACAGATATACAACAAGTCTTTTATGACAAGTTTTCTCCTGACCAATGTAAGGTCACTTAAAACTGAATAAACATCATTAAGAACACCTTCGCCAAAAGGCTCCTCATGATAATCGGTAAACGAGCGACCAATATCAGATGATTTGAAACTAAACAAACCGGTAATTGCATCAGTAAAATATAATATTTTGATTTGTTCATCGAGAAA
This sequence comes from Fibrobacter sp., assembly GCA_012728995.1. GTDB lineage: Bacteria > Fibrobacterota > Chitinivibrionia > Chitinivibrionales > Chitinispirillaceae > JAAYEB01. The sequence continues at coordinate 2,781 of JAAYEB010000398.1, forward strand.
AATTGCCGGTATATTAATGCTGGAAACAAAGCTAACTAAATTATTGTTTGCAGCCTCAATTTCCTCTACCCTGAACTGCAGTTGAGAATTAACTCTGATTAGTTCTTTGTTGAGCAATTTCAGTTCATTGCGTGAGATATTCAGCTTTTCTTTTAGATCCTGAAGCTGTTCTTGAAACAAATGCAATTTTTGGTTAAGGTTATTGATTTGCCCTACATTTCGCTGGTTTTCTTCACGAATGGCATTTAATTCATTTTCCAAATGATGGATCAAGGAATAGTCGCCTCCTGCCACTTTCACCTTCTGTTCTTACGCTGCATTTCAATTATTCTATCTATATCAGGATACTCATATTGTGGTATTTTTATTAGCTTTAAATAAATTCTTCACCTCTATCAATACACATTTATACAATAAATCGTATGATTACAGGTAATGTCGTCCAGTTGAAGTCGAAAGGTTAAAACACTCATCAGAATTTATATGTCCTGGAAAAATTCACCATAGTTATCATTTCACCAATTCTTCAATTTGCTTTTCCATTTCCGGGGTTATTTCAGTAGAACGGGCTGGTAGTTTTTCTGTCCCCCTTTCCCCATTTTTTGCCATATCATCTAAAAGCAGTTGCATCGCGGCAATTTCCACAACCTGAGATTCTATTATCTGGTCAGCTAGTTTACGAACCCGCGGGTCACTGATACTTGATTTACGGGCATTGTTGATTGCGATTGAATGGTGCGCAATCATTGAGTTTAAAAAATTTACATCTCCGATCAGAACCTGTCTTCTATTTACATAAAGTAATACGACAGCGAGTATTGCAGCAAAGACAAGAACGGTAGTTTTTGTCTTTTCCCCTTTATACATCTGCCACATGAAAGATAACATAACAAAAGTCATCGTGCATCCCATAACCAATGATGCAATTAAGCGATTGACACTGAATGTTGCGTGATCGAGTGAGTATATGAGTTGATACATCAAAAAAAACATAATGAAAGTCGAAACTGAAACCATCACTGCGAACCGACTCCAACTCATTTCTGTCATTGGTTTTTCCATATCCATTTTTTCTCCTTTTTGCACAGGAGTATGATTTCTCGACAAATTTTTTTGGATACTTTTAGACAGGTATCAAATTAAGTGTAGCAATAGCAAAAAATAAGCCGCTCGCATAAACTTTAAATTGTATCTAAACAAAACAAATGGAGAAAATGAAAATCTATTTTGGTTGGGGGGGCAAAAAAAGTGTATCTTTACTTATTCATTCTAAAATAGCTACACAAGTTCGCTTACCGGCATGAGTCGCTGCTACCTGATTTAAAGGCAATGTTGATGGTTATTGAGTATGGTATTTATCAATGTCACTCAGCCTTTTTCCCATGCTTTTTGTAGTTTTTAATCATTTTTCCGAATGATTTATCTTTTTTGTGCTTTTCATGATACGACATACCATAAAATTCAGACTCTTTTTTCAGTTTGAGGTAATTTTTGAACCTGTTCTCTTCGATTTTTCCCAGTTCAACCGCCTCAATTATAGCGCAACCCTCTTCGTGAGTATGCGTGCAATCCCTGAAACGACATTTTGAAGCATAATCTGAAAATTCGTCGAATGTTTTGTCCAGACCGATTTCAATTTCGAAATTCCCGAGTCCCTCATACCCGGAGTATCAATGAAAATACTGCCGGAATCAAGACATATTAGCTGACGCCTTACAGTAGTATGTTTGCCCTTTCCATCCTTTTCCCTTACTTCATTAACTCTGAACGCATCTGTACCAATCAAACTGTTTAAAAGCGAGGTTTTTCCTACCCCGGACTGCCCCAGCAGACAATAAGTTCTACCCGACAACAAATTGTCCGACAACACTTTCACTCCCCCTTCAGTCACATTACTTACAAAAAGATAAAGGTTCCTGAACTTCGACAGATCCTTTTTTAGAGCGTCTAACTCTAAAGGGGATAAAAGGTCAATTTTGTTAAAAATAACCACAGGTTCAATTCCACTTTCATTGAGCATGACAATATACCTGTCGAGCAGATTAAAATTGGGATGCTCTGCGGACTGCACCACCAGACCGAAATCAATATTAGCAACAATAAGCTGGAAACCTATCCTTTTGCCGGGTTCTTTACGTTTCAACAGGGTTTTGCGGGGCAGAACCGAATGGATTATTGCAAGGGAATAATTGTCGAGGGCCTGTATCGCAACCCAATCACCAACCGTGGGGAAATCCAGAGACTCTTCGGCATCAAACATGAATTTACCGGAAAGTTCCGCAGGCATTTCATGAACCCCGTCAGAAACCATATAGCTGTTCCTGTTAACCTCTGTTACTCTTGCCAAAGAAAAATCACCATTAATGAATTCGGTATCCATACTTCGAATCCATTCACCATATCCCAGTTTTTCGGGATTTGTATTTTCCATGGGATACTCCATTTTCCTGTATGCGTTTCCAAATCCAAAATTGACTATCTATGAGAAAAATTCGACATTCGATACCTGAAAAGATAATAACTGCTGCCCAGATTTTCTTCATTCAATAGTATGTTCCTCGCAGGCATTTCACTCTTCACCCGCATATTTCTCACAAGCCGCCCCCGGAGATCAAACACTTGTATATGAGATACAGTCCCTTTTATGCTGCGAACAGGTGATCTTACAAATCTGATAAAATTTGAATCCTGGTTAAATTCGTATGCCCCCACATCAATCCTCCCATTCACAATCCGGCTGTTTCCATTTCGGTCCAGTTGAGGAGCCAGATCCGCACTACCGGAATCAATCGCGATACATCCTGGTTTCAGCCTGAGATCACCACCTGAATAATCAACAAAATATTCGCAATAATTATCATTGATAACTATGTTATGATCCATGATTACTCCTTCATCGGCATTAATACTTGTAGTCAGATTGTTTCTTATGATGCAATCTGTACTTACAATACCGTTCTTGTGATCACTTATGCGTACCCATGGTGGTCCGGGTTTTTCAGAATTCAAATCAACTACTGTATTATTGATTATTCTACAGTTTTTCGCACCTGAAAGAGTGATCCCGTGCCAATGGTCTACCATGATCACGTTATTTTCAACAATCCAGTCCTCAAACATTCCATCAAAACAACCGATACCCTGAAGTGTACCTCTGTGCGGCTGATCAGGATCCTCATAGTTAATAATAGTATTGCCCCTCAGAACAATCCCTTTCACTACACTGGTCCCCACTCCGTCGTCACCAACAGACCACGATTGAAACCCGTCATCATGATTTGCGTTTACATCATAACAATTCTTCACAAGATTGTATTGGTAAATTCCGTAATTTCCTAGTCCGCGAAGTGCGTCACCTGAGAAGTTTTCAATTATATTGTATTCAACGAGACATGAATCTCCTGAAACAGAAATTCCAAAATTGATATTCCTGAAATGATTGTTTCTCGCAACCATTTTTTCACCTGGCAAAGAAAGTGCATTGCAGGAATTTGCATTCCAGTCATCCTCAGACCAGGTAGAGATATCATCTGCCGAATAGGCGATACAGTTCTCCACAATGCAGTCGTAACTTGCACCGGTCCAGTTGTGTGATGCGAACTGTATAATATTTCTTTTTTCGAATACCGAATCAAAGCAGGGGCTAACAGTCAATCCGCAAATGATCCATTTGCAACCAGATCTTAATTCAATTGATGATAGTTTTGGAGAGTGCCCGGGCTGAGCCATTATGGTGATATAATCGGTATTGTAATACTCCGATGCAAACACTTTCCCATGAAAGCCATCAGCCAGAAGCAGGGTATCTCCTGCCTTTACCGGAGCGTTTTCGTTTTTAATAATCATGGGAGCGCTTTCAGAAGCAGGTTTCGATTCGTACTTATAAGTTTCTATTTTTGAGCTGTCAAACACCTCCTTAAGAGTACTCCATGGAGACTCCTTTGATCCATTATTGTTCATGTTTCCGTTCTGAGGATCTACATAAAAGACCGCTGCCTGAATTGTTAAAACAGAAACATAAAGAACCACTGCAGTAAATAATTTAATCTGCCGGAATCTGATTGAAGATATTTTTCCAGTCATATATATTCTCATTTTGTTAAAGGGAAAAGGGAATTAGGTATTACACCAATCCGCAAATTGGGAAAACAAGCATACCAATTTAATTATAATACCAAAGAAAAAACGTAATCAAGACTTGTTTTGTTTCCCCTGATTTAAGCCTGAAAAGGCATTATATAATTATTGTGCCTGCAAAAGAAAAACCTTAAAAAAGTGAATATTTGCGATATAGATCAGAGTCAATAACATAACTCAACACCTGTCTGATATGGCTTTAAAAAGATACGGCTGAGAAAAAACATAAGGCCAGGAAACTGACATAAACGAACCTCTACTTTACCTGACAGTCACATTTTGTGTATAATAATAAGTTCTGATTTTATAGAATACATATAAGTTCATTCCAGACAAATCTGAATCTGAAATCTTTTTTATCTTGCGTTCAGTGTGAGATATGAGCTGAATATCTCATATACAGTTTTGTAATATGAAGAATCATTCATTACATATAGAAAAAGACAGGTCCCATAATCGAACAAACATCAGTATAATGATTTAAATGAACGCTGGCATAACTGTTATTAATCCACTATCCGGCAACTCTTTTTAATTTCTTTATTAATTGGTGAACGTCCTTGGCATCATGACTGCCAATCATAAATTAAACAAAATGGATTAAAAAAATGCAGGATAAGCCAAAGGTTATATCCGGCAGGATTTTTGATACTTAGATTAAAATAAAAACCCGGCCAAGGAAGATTTCTGTTGAAGAAATATTTATGGCAAGAATAAAAATAACCTGGGAATTATTCGAATTTTGTTTATACTGTCAGATCATCAAATTCAGGCTGCGATTTCCTGCAATACCTGAACACATGTATTTTTAACTTATGACAAAGATCAATATACTTATACTTGATACAATAACATTCCTCATAGTATTGGTCGTAAACTATTTCTCCAATACAGATATAATTGGCAAAATGAGTGTTGGTGAAATAAGTGAGATGTATCCTACTGTTATCACTCCTGCAGGATACGCTTTTTCAATATGGGGTCTTATATACCTGCTGCTTGTTCTTTTTATTGGATATATGTGGTACTCATGGATCAAAAAAATTGATGACAATCTGATAAACAGAATTGGCAGCTATTTTCTTCTTTCCAATCTGGCCAATACTTTCTGGATTTTTACCTGGGTAAATGGATATATCGGATTTTCCTTTTTGTTCATACTTTTACTTTTATTCTCTCTTTATAAACTTGTTCAAAGACTAAAACTTGGCAAATGGAATCTATTTCTTCCTTACATATTGTTCATACGCCTGCCAATAACGATCTATTTCGGATGGATAATTCTGGCAACAGTTCTGAATTTCAACGTATATCTTGTAAGCACATGGTATGATATTACATTTTGGAATACACCCCTTTGGGGTGCTATGTTGATAGTTGTAAGTACCTCAATATACATCTATCTGGTTTTCAGGAGAAACCTTTGGGAATCTTCATTAGTTGGTACCTGGGGCTTGACAGCTATTATTGTCAAGCAGATAAAACCAGTTCCTGTAATCGGGATTTGGGCTCTTGCAGGTATTATAATCATATTAATCAGCATCATTTATCATGTTTACAGGAGCAAAAAGACGTCTGATTTAAAATAGAATTCAGGTCCGAAACGGAAAAATAACTGCATTTTCCTCAATCAAACCGGAATTAAAATGCAAAATATATAAAGGGAACCGTTACCGATTCCCTTTCTTGAGTATTAACTTGTTTTAAAAATTATCTGATAACTGCAGCCCGAACTGTTGCAGTTTCATTAATACCTTCGAGTTTCAAAATCCAGATATTTTTAGTAAGATCTGAAAAACTCAGCTCCGAAACGCCTTTTTTAACAATCCCTTTTTTAACCATTTTTCCGGTAATATCAAACAACGACCAGGATGAGAAGTTATGTAATGAAGGCAATAATGCAACAAAACCGCCTTTTTTAGCACCAATTTTTAATGTTTTGACATTATTTGCTTTCCGTTTTGGAATCACATTGTTCGAAACTTCTTCAAGCACCAGTAAAAACCAGTCTACATTTATAGCACTTTTGAAATTCAACTGAACAGTATGTGTTCCCTTGTCTAGTTCTATCTCTTTGCCCAGGTTTTCTTCCTGCCACTCACTCCATCTGTTGTTATCGTTTGTACCGGCAAAAGAGATCGAACCAACACTTTTACCATCTATCTGGACATCAAAATTTGAATTCGCTATGCCTGAAGCGACCCTGAAAACCATGCTGTATTTACCAGCAGTCTGCACTTCTGCTTCATACGTTGTAGAATACCCATCTTCAATCCATCCGATACTTGTTACTCCATTTTCTGTTTCGGTCTGAAGCTGGTCTCCGTTTTTCTGCGTAAAATCTTCGGCTTCAACCTTGATGGAATCGTTTGTTAATGTATCCAGGAACATTGCAGTAATTACAACATTCGAATTGCCTATGGTAAGAGTCGTTGAGAGGTCATTTCCGGAAAGCCCTCCACCACTCCATCCTTCAAATACACTGACTCCTTTAACCGGTGTGGCTGTCAGTGTTACCTGAGAACCGGTTTGATAGTATGATTCATCCGGAGATTTTTTAACGGAACCGCTACCGCCTTCAACATTTACAGTTACAGAAAACATGTTTGACGGGATCTGTTCAAAAACTGCAGTAACCGATTTATCCATATCCATTGTTATTTCAACGGTTTTGTTTGTTCCGGAAGCATCACCAGACCAGTTCTTGAAAACATATCCTTCTGAAGGTTCAGCAGTGAGAGTAACTTTAGTATCTGACGGATATGATTCACTGTCCGGTTCTTTTTTTACAGTTCCACCGGAACCGGCATTTATTGTAAGCTTGTATTTTTCTCCTATTAACCCACACGATTTTATTGCCTCGTTTGCGAGTTGTGAACGGAGATTTGAAATGGTATTGCCCCAATTGGAATTAGGTGAATCTTGAAGAATTCCAATAACTCCATCCTTAATACGGGCTTTTATATTGTTTGCATCATCCCATGCAGAGTTGTGTCCAGTTCCCCCACCTCCAGCTCCATAGCCACAATCTGCGAAAATAGGTTTACCAGTTAAATTGGACACTCCACTGTATGTCATTTGGTTACCACCCTTTATTGAGGAACTTGCTGCTTCAGCTATTCCCCCGGAAGTATTCAGAAAATCAAATTTATCCATTGGCATTGCACCATACCAACTGCTTGTATTTCCCTGATCTTCAATCCAGGGTGAAATGTCCATGGATACGAGAGCATTTGGTAAGGCATTCTTAATTATATCTACTAGCTCTTCCATAAGTTGCCCAGCCTCCTGGAAAGAGAGAGAACTGGATTGTTCTGGGTATGTATATTGATAATAATCAGGTTCCATAAAGAAAATTATAGTTTTGTTTGTTCCCCAATCATTTTTAATAGCTGAAATCAATTCAGAATACTTATTTTTTATTCTTGATTTGTTCTGTTTTATATATTCAGCACCTTTTGTACATAAATTGTTACCACCAGAAACGTCACAATCACCCAACCCATTATCTCTTCGAGCTAAAAATGCTATTATATAACTATAAAAAACTGGAGTTTTATTATGATTTCTACATGTTTCAAGTAAGCCACCCATATTAAAATGCTCTTCAGACCCCAACCATTCAGCTAAATAATCTACTTCCGAAGGAGGTGAACCGCCTTTCCATTTCATCCCGAAATTAAATTGACACGGATCGAACTCTCCAAAACTGCAAATATATGTAAATAGAATTGTAAACGTAGTAAAAACTAGCTTTTTGGACATAAGGTTACTCCTCCAGGATCTGGTTATTAGGTTTAAACAAATTTTTGCGCCTTTCTGTCCATAATAGGAACTGCTCTTCAACTGCCCCGGAAAACTCTTTTTCCAAGCTTCAAAATTAAATTGTAACTACCTTTATTTTTTCCGGTTTTGCATCATTTTGGTGTAAATAACCATAATGCCAGAAAAAAGACAGATTCTATTTTAGACAGCACAATCCTTAACCGTTTAAAAAGCGGTCGGATTACAGGATATAGTTTAATTAGTATACTTTTTAAATGAAATGTTCATTATTTTAGGTATTTAATATAATTTAATAGTTTAAAATTTTCCATACCCCTGTTTCCTACCATTCCTGCCGCTACTGTCTACAAAAAATAAATCCTCAAATGTGATCCTGATCACATTTCTAACCCGCTTTTTGTATTATTTTTATTGTAATCAGGGTCTTATTCTGTTCTGTACACCATAAAACAAAAGGATACCTGGATAAATAAGGTACTCCGACCAGTAGACTCCGTTTCACAATCTTTAAGAATGTTTGAATAGAACTCAATTTCGAAGGCAACACTGCCAGCATTCTGACGTACCCAACCGTAAGCCGTAGCAGTTGCTAATAAAGGGCGCATGCCTTACCCATATAATCATAACTTCAGAATTATTATTGGTATGCAAATGTCTTTTGAAGGTTAAGAAAAATTTATCATCATGTACGCCGGGCGGACACGACCCCCGCAGTAGCAATTAAAAATACGAAATAAGAAAACCGAAACTCGAAACAGGAATAGAACTATAAATTGATATTGGGGGCGTGTGGAAACCGGTGTATAATTTCGGTTTACAGGAAAATCTGTAAATCAATCAGATATAATCGGAAATAATGGCAGTGCAGATATTTTTGTGTAAACCCGATCTGGATAATTTTTTATATCCACTAGTACCCGGAATTCATTATCTCCCGACTAAAATCTTTGAAATCTTCAATATGATTTTTAATAATTTTCCAGACTATGCCCCAGTCTACTTTTGTATAAGCATGTACCAGAATGTTTCTGAAACCCACTGCTTTAATCATACGTTCAGAAATATTTTTAGAAATAATCTCTTTTTCGCTTAAACATTCAAACGCTTCACCCATCGAAGCAGGAACAGGTGTATCCTGGTCTGATAAAATAATCATAGCCATATCAACACATTGTTGAACTGCCCTCTCAATATTCAGTGATATGATATCCTGTATATCCTGACTTTGTAAAAGTACACTCACAGAATCTGGTGTTTTTTCTTTAATGCGGGCAATACATCTTGATAAGGAATCTATTTTCTGACGAATCAAAATATCAGCCAAAAATAAACCTCCGATTTCTTTTTTCCAGACACCTTTTAATTAATGGAAGATAATCCTGGTTAAAATAGACATTTTCTTTTATAAGATTAAAATACAAATTTCTGTCCCTTATAATAAGAGGTGTTCCTTTTGTCAAAATCTCGGACAAGAGCAGCCCGTGCGCGGATCTCAAATCAACCAGATCAACATCTTTATGAATACACGGAGATAATATCCCGTTAAGCTCTATCCGTCGTTCAATACTCATCAGTTTTTCCTCCGCGATCGCAATATCTATATCCGATTCCGGCCTCATACGATCCTGTGAAGCAGAACCGAAAAGAATAGCAATTTGGACTTGCGGTATTTGTGTCAATACATCTATCAAACCATCAAATTTCATTTTTTAGTATTCTTTCTCATAATTCCATAACACCTTATTTTCAAAATACAATCCAAAAACTTTTTACAACATGTAGTCCTCCAGAAAATCCACATCTCCTTTAGTGACTATTCAGGCTCCTATTGAATATTTAACTCCCTTTATGACATCAAGGACATCCCTGTCAGTTAGTTTAGCTGATAATGGCAGGCTTATAGTCTGGCGCCCTATAATTGATGCGTTTGGATAATCCTGCGGATTCCATCCAAATTGTCGCTGATAAAACGGATGTTCAGGAAGACTCAGATAGTGTACACCCACTCCAATATTATGGTATGTCATTCTTTTAATAAATTCATCCCTGCAGACTCCACATTTGTCCCGATCTATCAAAATAGTATACAAATGATACCCGTGTCGGGTATCTTTGGCAGGTTTTTCCGGAACAATAACCTCGATCTCGGAAAAAGCATTGTTATACTGATCCCAAATTTCCTTTCGCCTTTTCCAGTTTTTTTCCAACCGGTTCATCTGATGAATACCAATCGATGCCTGAATATCCATCATGTTATATTTAAAGCCACTTTCAACGACATAATAGTGTTTATATCCTTCATCACCAAACCTTTTCCATGCATCAGCACTCATTCCATGAAGAGCGAGCATTTTTATCCATGCTGCGTCCTCCCCTTTCTGAGCCAGTACCATCCCGCCTTCACCTGTGGTCATGTTTTTTGTAACATAAAAGCTGAAACATCCAAAGCGGCCAAATGTACCCGTCTTTTTACCTTTATACCTGCTCTCTACTGCGTGAGCACAATCTTCAACAACATACAAATTATGTTTTTCTGCCAGTTCCATGATCAAATCCATTTGACACGGTCGTCCGGCAAAATGTACAGGAATGATCGCACGTGTTTTAGGGGTTATTTTTGCTTCAATCTGCTCTGGATCAATATTCATCGTTGAATAATCGACATCAGCCAGAACCGGCACCAAACCTGCATGTATAATTGCATTTATTGTGGCACAAAATGTCAGCGGTGTAGTAATCACTTCAGACCCAGGCTCCAGTTTTAATGCCAACAGACTCAAATGAAGAGCTGCGGTGCATGAATTAAGCGCAATTGCATGATCAGATCCGCAATAAACCCTGAACATTTCCTCAAAAGCAGCCACCTTGGGACCGGTACCGATCCATCCGGATCTTAATGTAGAAACAACTTCCCCAATCTCCTCTTCACCTATTTCAGGTGATCCAAAGATCAGAAATTTTTCCTTTTTACGTACAGGATCACACATATAACTCTCTTTTTTTCCACTTTAATTTTTAAATTATACAATATTATACAATATAGTATTGTTCTTAGAAATTTGCGTTTTTGATCTGGAGTATCTCTTAAGCAGTACAGAAATCTCCACGTAAAAACAGTTTTACAATTTGTACAAAATTCTCAAAGTAATAACTTATCGCGAACAGATCGAAAAAAAGATCATCTGGTTCAGGAAAAATAAAAAATGCGAATTTCGTTCAGAAATCCGCATTTTTTTTATTTATGACAAAAGCTTTCTAACGAGCTATGGGCCATTTTTTATGCCACCACACTAAAATCGAACTTGCGATATAGATAGTAGAGTATGTACCCCCAATCACACCAATTAAAAGAGCAAACGCAAAATCTTTTATTGCTTCACTGCCAAGTATGTATAAAGACAATACGACGAAGAATGTAGTCACTGAAGTAATAACAGTTCTTGAAAGTGTTTGATTAATGCTCCCATTTACTATGTCATTAAAATTCTTTCCGCGTATTCCACTTTTCAAGTTTTCCCGAATACGATCGAATATAACAATCGTATCATTCAATGAATATCCCACAATCATCAATACAGCGGCAAAAAATGGAAGAGAGATCTCCAGTCCCATAAACGAAAATATCGTAATTGTAATCAGGACATCATGGAATAATGGAATAATAGCTGCAACTCCAAAAGGCAGGGTAAACCGGAATCCTACATAAATCAGGATAGCAATAAGAGCAAGAATAGTAGCAATGAGAACGTCTATTCTCATTTCACCACCGATTTTTGGTCCCACAGTTTCGACGTTTTGGACCTCAAAGGGATTCTGGGAATAACCATTTAACAGGGCATTTTTGATCTCACCAGAAAGAGCGGCACCCTTTTCATCATTTTTTACCATAATCTGCAATTCATTATTGGAAACAGGACCAATTGTTTTAACCTCGGGAGTACCATATCCCAGTTCACTTATTGCAGAACGGATCTGCCCCAAATCATCCTTTACAGGTTTCTCGAATTTCATTTGAACAAGCGTACCACCTGCAAAATCAACAGAGAAATTAAGTCCCTTATGCAGAGTAATCGAAACAACTCCGATAACAATAAAAGAGATAGATATAATTATAGCTATTTTGGAATAACCGAGAATATTATAACTTGCATTTTTAAAAAACTGCACCATCTGAAATAATCCTCACTTCAAAGTTAGATACTTAACTTGTTTTTATTCTTCTGGAAAAACATATTCATTAAAATCCTTGATACGAACAAAGCCGTATACAGAGATGTAATAATACCAAATATCATTGTTATGGCAAACCCTCTGATCGGCCCGGTTCCTTTCCATAACAGAATAAAAGCTGTAATCAGGGTAGTAAGATTGGCATCCATAACTGTCACTAAAGCATTCGAATAGCCTGCATCAACAGCACTACGTACAGTTTTTCCCATTAACAGCTCTTCACGGATTCGTTCAAAAATAATAACATTTGCATCAACGCCCATTCCAAGTAACAGAATGATACCAGCAATACCAGGCAAAGTAAGAGTTGCATTAAAACCAGCCATAATTGCCAGGACGAAAATGATATTCAATGTTAATGCGATAAGCGCGATAATTCCGCTTTTTTTGTAATAAAACAGCATAAAAAGAACGATAGCTACAGCCCCAATCAGTCCTGCGAACATACCCTTTTCAATTGAATCCTGGCCAAGTGATGGTCCCACAATGCGCTCCTGAATAATTTCTACAGGTGCGGGAAGTGCACCAGCCCGAAGAACAATCGCCAGATTCTTTGCTTCTTCCATTGTAAAACTGCCTGATATCTCAGCTCTACCCAGAGGTATTTTCTGGATGATACGAGGAGCTGAATACACAGTGCTATCCAGGACAATTGCCAGAAACTTATTAACATTTGCAGCGGTAACAGATGAAAAACGGCGGGCGCCTTTTGCATTCATTTCCAGATCAACTTTTGCCTGACCTGCACTCATTCCGCCCTGATCAATTGTAGCCCGTGCATCTTTAATCATGTCTCCACGCATTTCCGGCGAACTTTTCACATAAAAAAGTGTTTTATAAATTCCGCCTTCAAGCTGTATTTCACTATGTCCCCACAAGAATGAATTGTTACTAAGACCAGCTCTGTCCAAAGCCTGGCGGACATCAGCCCTTGCAAGAATCCTGTTAACTTTTGCAATATTTTCAACTTTTACACCAAGCTGATCTCCTAACTGCACAAGCAGTTCTTTTAATGAAACAGGTCCTTTTTCAGCGGTTTTCTCTTCTACTTTAGAAACCGTATCTTCTTCTTTATCAACTCCCTGAAACAGTTTTTCAGCCAAAGCCTGTTGCTCAGCCTTTTTTACTTCTGTTGTATCTTTTTCAACAGAATCTTTTTGTGCCTTCCCTGCGATAACATTATCAATCAGATTGATAGCCTGTTCAAGTTGAACCGGTTCGCGTAACAGATTGAATTCCAGTTGTGCGGTTCTGCCAATAACATCCTTTGCAGCAGCTTCATCCTTAAGTCCGGGGAGCTCAACAATTAACCTGTCTTTACCCTGTTTCTGAATTATCGGTTCAGCAACACCCAAAGCGTTAATACGATTTTCAATAATTGTGTATGCCCGATCGATAACATCCTCACTCTGACTCTGATCCAGTTTCGAACGATCAATCTCAAGGACAAGACGCATACCACCCTGCAGATCCAATCCTAAATTTAAAATTCTCTTGAGTATTTTAGGATTTTCCTTTGCATACGCATCCCGCTCCTGTGGCGTTTTTGAATAATACACGAACGACGGAACCAAAAAGTAAATGGCAACTACTATGGTGGCCACAACAAGCAATAAGCTTATCGGACTATTCTTCTTCATGAGACTCAGAACATCCTTTCTGATATTTTCTTAAAAAACCTTTTCCTGTAAAGCACTCATAAATGGCACTGTTCAGGATCCGGCTTACAATCATTTTTCGACAATAGAAATTCAGTGACTTTTTCTACAATATCCTTAGGGTTTTGCGGTTTGGTCAAATAAAGATCACACCCAACCCGCTGTCCTTCACGATAATCATGTTCCTGATTTAAAGCCGTAAAAAGAAATACAATTACGTCTTTTGTTTCCGGATTATTTTTTACCCATTCACAAACATCAAATCCAGTCTGACCACACAGGATTACATCCAGAATGACCAGATGTGGTTTCTCCTTTTTAATAACCGATATTGCCTGATTTGCGGTGATTGCCTCGTAAACACTGTAACCCTCTAATTCCAAAAAAAGTTTCAGTATTTTGCGAATCCCAGGCTCATCATCCACCAGCAATATCCTGTACGGTTTCTGACTTGTCACTTGCACACCCAAAAAAAAATAGAAACCAAACTTGAGCCAAGAGGCAACACCCACAGCCTGAAGCTGTGACCTGACTTTATGGGCAACCCCGAAAAGGCAGGGATAAATCCATACATACATCATACATAAATGCTGCCCTGCTCACAACTGCAAACTATAATCCCATGTTATTAAAAACTCCAAAGAGATTATGTCGGCTCTCTCCACACAGCAGATAATGGAAACAATTGAAGATACATTTTTCTAATATGAAAATGCAATAATCTTATCGTATTACAACCAAATCCGAATCTGAAAAAAGACAATAAATTAATATTTCCAGCCCTTTGCCGGACTATAAACCTGGTAGAGACTGCCCCAAAAGTTAGAAAAAGGGTAAAAATCGTTACTATTTCAGTTCGTTTTAGAATACGAATTCTTCTTCAATATGTTATCCGTTTTTTCCAGTCATCTTTGCAATCAGAAACAATTATGTTTTTTTTACACACAACACCTGAATCGAGAGTTTTACCTCAGCACTAAAATCGTAAAAAAAAGAAATGAAAACGCAGGTATTCTCTGCTTCAAAAAGGCACTTACATTACTGATGAAATAAACATTCTCACACAATAATGTCCTGATAACTTCATCTAACCTAAATAGAGACGATTCCCTCACGCGAGTCTTTTTCGCGGACATCGATATTAAGAATCAGATCCAGAACGCTTTAATATGCAGGTACAGGATAACGATTACGACAACGATTGTAGCTTTTTTTCTTCATTCATAATTC
>JAAYEB010000399.1 GCA_012728995.1 Fibrobacter sp.
ACATAATTATGCAGTGAGCGGTTTTTTCACCGTTTAACGTCATACTATAACAAACAGATATTTAAACATACTTTAAAAGGATATTTTGCATGAAAAACTATTTAATTCCTGCACTATGTTTAAGTTTAATCGCTTTAAACGGATGCAGTCTTTTTGAAGACCTCATTGCTACCAGCACACCTACCAAAACAAAAATGGAAGGTGTCTGGGAAGTAACTGCAGCTTATGATGACCAGGGGAACTGGATTCTGGATAAGATCAATTTTCCCCTGACACTTTTTTCTTTATCGAGCGATAACTCGGTCGCATCAACAGCCGGGCCAATGACAATGTATCTTGTTTATGGGGGCAGTAAATACACTACCATTGCATCAAAAATAGATCAGGTTTTTAATTATACAGGCGCCGATATTACCGGAGGCGAATGGTTTATTGATGGCGGCAACGTAGACAGATTTACACTGGAAATGAAACTTGAAGGACTTCCGGGCCAGAAAACCCTTACCGAATTACTTGGCATGCTGGGTATTGGAAAGGATTATCTGGATGTAACCGTGTATCATAAATTCAGAGATGTAAAGGTAACATTTGAAAACAACGCCGATTCAGTAATGACCTGGGAGTTTGATTTTGAAACCACAGCAGT
The DNA here is from genome assembly GCA_012728995.1 of Fibrobacter sp. GTDB lineage: Bacteria > Fibrobacterota > Chitinivibrionia > Chitinivibrionales > Chitinispirillaceae > JAAYEB01. The sequence goes on from JAAYEB010000399.1 coordinate 647, forward strand.
TTATAACACAAAAGATAAATATGGAGATCTGAAATTATGGAATGGTTGGGATACAAATAACTTTTCACGATGCACATTCATACTCAAAAAGCGTGTAAAAGATATTAAAGACATTATCAGGGATGCCGGTAATTAACAGTTAATCCGATATGGAGGGAGAAGGACTATTTTTTAAAAATTTTAAAAAAACAGTCCGTCCCAAATTCGAAAACCATTTTACTCCTGAATGAATCATCCCTCTGCACATAATCAGATGCCCTATTATGCATGATACAGCAGTTTCGTATTATGATTATACCGACAAGTCTCCCGGACAGGCATTGATTTTTCCGATTATCCTCAGATACTTCTTTAGTTCGGTTTCATGTTTCGAGTTTAATATTTCGAATATATAAGGTAATACTGATACCGATACAAAAAAAGTTGAAGATAGATCTGATTGTCAGCCATAAAACCCTTTCTGCTCAATTCTACTATGCAGTTTCCTGCAATCAAAAAATTCATTCAACAGGAACAGCCTGCTTAAACGGTTATATAATGATTTTTAAAACCAAAAAAATCTTCATTATACAACTCCGTATTTTAATCATATGAACAATTCATTTTTTTTTCATTAAACCAACATTACGTACCTGTTTGGATATCAAACATTTGTACCGAACGATGTCTTTACACAAGAGTTTCATCATCAGTTTTTGTTTGACTCTTTTTTTTCATAACATTATTTTTTTCAGGGCAAAAATGAGTCACCGAAAGACGAACTTTTGTAATGATTATAAAAAATTACGAATACCAGAAGACACCCTTCGTATCAGACACGAAGGGTGTCTTTTTTTTTGTGTGTATAAGTCTAAGTACGAAAATTATCGAGTCGTTTA
>JAAYEB010000400.1 GCA_012728995.1 Fibrobacter sp.
AAATTGGTTGGTATGGCCGGAATATACAGGGACGTTATGTTGGATCCGGGACTTATCTGGCGATAGTTGAGGCTAAAGTTAATGGAGAGTCAATGAAACCGTCTCGTCATCCTATAGGTATAAAACGATAAAGTTATTTCCCTAAAATAAAATAAGCAGGGTTGAATTAATCAACCCTGTTTTTTATTTAAGCGTGAACTAAAAAATGCCTTTCTTCCAGGAATTCTGTTTAGCCTTTCTGATTGTAATATTTGCGCAAGAACGGGTTGAAACGAGGTATAACAGACAAGAATCGCAACCCATGAAAAATAATGGGATATAAGAGAATTATTAATTTATTGTCTAATAAAGTATTCTACTGGAATACATAAGAGGTGAACCAATAACCTTTGCTATATTACTAATTCAAATAATCGTTGTGTATGATCTGAAATATACGATGTATTGACTATTGTAATTTTCAAATTTGCGATGCAATTTTTAATAAGTATATCTTTTTCAATATTTAATATGAGAATCACAGTAACTGAAATTCGGAAAATCAGAGTTTGTTAATTATAACTAAAAGATATAGAAAAAAACGAATTTAAAAGGAGAATGTTCTAATGTGCCAAATAAAGAGTTGGAACAAATTTGTGGTATTGCTATTAATGGTCCAAATCGTATCTGGTGCCACACGTTATGTTGCGAAAGATGGAACTGCTGATTTTACTTCAATTCAAAAAGCAATAGATGCATCAGGCACAAATGATATTGTTGAAATTCTGGATAACGGAATTTATGAAGAACAGGTAAATATTGACAGTACAAAAACCGGATTGACATTAAGGGCTGCATCAATATTAAAGCCTACAATTAAGTGGCGGGATACGCTTTCTACTTTTCCTGAAACTCCAATGGAAGCTCAGGATAATGCATTAACAACAGAAGCAGAAAAAAAGGGGATATATTTTGACCAGAACGGAGCGCTTCGGATCTTGCGGGCACAAAAAATTACCATAGAGGGAATAATAATTGATGGTGGAGGACCATATCCGTTTTATGGTAGTGGAGTATGGGGAGCTTCAGATTTATTTCATGGAAATTCTGCTTTGGTATTATGGATCTCTGGAGATGCAGTTATAAGGAACTGTGAAATGCAGAACGCTTATTTTGGAATTGCTGTGAAGGACAGGAATCTTGGTGGCGTGTTTGCAAATGTTAACCCGAGAGATAATGATTCAACAAAAAATGCTCCTTTATCCGGATTTGGAAAGACTGGTAATCATCTGTTTGAACAGAACAGAATTCACGATAATTCATGGGGTATGTTTTTTGAATCAGCATGGGACAGGGGTTCTGTTGTCAGATATAATTTGTTTTATGAAAATCACCATGCTTCAAGTTCTTTTGCAGAAAAAGTATCTGGAATGGGTGGTGAAGGTGGTAACCAAAGTGGTGGAGCAGTACTGTTAAAAGATGTAAGACACTCGCCTGTTGCTTTTTATAATAATACTTTCTGGCATAATATTATAAATATTGGGGGACAGTGGCAGGCAGGTGCACAGCATCTGATTTTTAATAATATTTTTGGCCCTCCGGCAGAGCTATGGAGTGAAGATGATATTTTTGGAAACAATGCCGAAAATTTTGCAATGGATATTGCTCACATTTATAGATTAAAACATAATCTTTATTCTGTCATGAAAGAATGGAATTCGGCGGAAGTATATATTGGAATGAATCTTACAGATCCTGAAACAGGTCAGAATGTTCAATCCGAACCACAAAATGTGGACGTTACCTTACCAATAATTTCGAATGATCTGAGGGAGTTGGAAAAAGGTGGATATTTCAATGTTACAATACCTTATTCTTCAGGAGATGTGGACACTGTAATCTATACAGATAATAATCAGGTAATATCTCCGGGCGCATTGATACTTGGAAAATCAGCAGAACCATTTCCATCCGATGCAAATAACAGATGGTTTGAACCGGTGTTCAAGTCAACAGATCCGGAAAATCCAAATTTTCTGGTACCCGATTGGAATGATACCAGCATGTTCAAGTATGTTGTAGACAAGGGATATCCGGATGCAGGGATTCTGGATGCGGATGGTTCAATTGCGGATCTTGGAGCAATACCCTATAATGGGGAATTGCCATCTGATAAAATTGTGATAAATCCTACGAAACCGGTTATCATTTCCGGATCCGGAGGTAATACTAAAGCTACAATAAATTTCCGAATGTATTCAATTGCCGGTGAAATGAAGGATCCTCAGATCAAATATATTCGTTGGATTTACAAGTTACCTGATCAAAAAGATACATGGGGTAAACAGGCTGATATTATAGAAAGAGAAGGCATTTATATTCCAACCGAAAATCCAACTGTTCAAATGGGTCTAAATACAATGGCCCTCTCAATACCTGCTTTGGGCACAAATGATTCAACCGGGTTCTTCGAAATAATTGTTGAGGGTACAGGCTCAAATGGACAAAAGGTCACTTCATCTGTAGGTTTTATTCCTTATCGTGAACTGAAATATGAGTTTGAAATAAAAGTACTCGATTTGAATGAAACTACTGAACTGGATCAGGTACAGGTAGGGACTCCGGTAAAAATGCAAATTATTCCAAGAAAAATTGATGGAACACAATTGGATAAAGATATTACTGTTGATTACGTTAATTTAGCCTTGAGTTCAATTGAATACAATCTGAAAGATACTTCGGGAAACGATCTTTTATTTTTAACAGGATTACCTGTTACAGGTACAATCGTTCCTGTAATGTTTACAAGAATACCGGATGGTGGTATGGAAATGATTACTGCTACCGGTATGTTTGATACAACATCATCGGAAGGTTTCACTGATGCCATAATGGGGGCATCAGATCCCATACGAATACTTCCGGGCGATCCCGCAACAATTGAATTTCAGGATCCGCCGTCTGGTAACAAAAATTATCCTGGAATAATTCAACCAGGTGAGTTAAGGGAAACATTGTTATATGTATTCGACAAATATGGAAATAAAGTCATTACTCCTGCAGATGTAAGTGTAAAAAGTCTGAGTAGTGAAATCGGAAACTTTATTGGCTCTAAAAATGGCAAAAGTGATGAATCCGGAGAAGTAATTTTTGATAGTCTGGTTGTAGTTAATGGTACAACTGATGATGTGTTTGCGATTGAGGCAAAACTGGTTTTTAATGGAAAAGATCTTGGTTATGATACTACATATCTGAAGGTTGGTAAAATAACCGATCGCTTCGTGATTTTTTACTCTGACACAAACGGTTATAACCCAACAATAATAATTGATGAGTGTTCAAGTGAAAGGGTTCCGGTTACAATAAGGGCAATGGCAAGTGAAAACATTATCGAAACAAGAAACACGAAATTTCAAATTGCTTTTGACAAACAAGGGCTGGCTGCTTATGGTTCGAAAACCAGTTCAGAACCTGTTACCCAGGCTACACTTGTTGATGGAGAAACTGTTATATGGGTTCAGCCAAATGTGCCGGAGATTAATAATGGAACTATAGAGATTATACCGGTTGGTGATCGCACAATACTGAAAGGGAGTAGAGATGGCATAAATTTCAGATACTGCGATAACCCTGTTGGATCAGCTTTTTATTATACCGATTACGGTAATGGTGCTGTTAACAGAATTGAAATACATTTTCAAGATCCCCTTGATGAAGAGAGTATTCCGGATACAATGATTTTTTACTGGCCCGATCCTTCTGTGGAAAGAATTGTTACAAGTGGTATGACAATAGATTCTGAAGATCCTT
>JAAYEB010000401.1 GCA_012728995.1 Fibrobacter sp.
GATGCCAATACATTAAGCCATGAACTTGAAGGAAAATTTTCAACCCGTTTAAGCAAATACTATTCGGGAAGAAATATTGGTGAGAACATTGCCTATGGCTACCAGGATCCTTTCGCCGTTATGATCGGATGGATTTGCGAAACCAGTAATCCGTCAAATGCAGTTCCAGATGGTGTTAATGACGGTCATCGTCGAAATATAATGTCTTCCGGATTTAATGAATTAGGTTGTGGATATACAAAATCTGTTACAGTTTCAGACAGAGGCCGTACACACTGGTGGTGTCAGGATTTCGGAGGAGGAAACAGTAAATATTATTATCACCCAATACCCGCTGCATCACATTATTTTTCCAGCGACAACGAAATTACATTTATGGCAAACTGTTTTAGTAATGATAACCAGATCACATCAGTATCCCTTATTATTGATAACAGTAATTATAATATGGAACTGCATATCGGTGAACATTCACGGGGTACCTACATCTTGAATCTCCCTCTGACATCCAAAAGCAGAAACTACTATTTTCTGGTTGAGTTATCTGATGGATCAACAGCCCGTTACCCCGAATCCGGTATGCTTGTTACCTATGGAGAAGGCAACAGTGAAAATGATTTCATCTCTGATATAGAAACTAACACTCTGATTTCAGATGAAACACCTGTTAATAAAAATCCTATACGTTCCTGTTATATGAATGGTAAGCTTATTCTTTCATCACGAGGCCAATATCCATCCCGAACAGACATATTTGATTGTTCTGGTCGAAAAGTTTTTTCTTTAAAATGGAATTTCAAAAGAGAATTAGTTGAAAACAGCCGATTTCTGTCGGGTGGAGTTTTCATTCTTGCACATAATTTTAATGATGGATCTTTTTTTGTCGAAAAATTAAATACCGGGTATTAGTTATGGTTCAAATTTGCAGTTTTTGATTCTGCTTTTTGAATCTCCGGCTTTGAAATTGTAACAATATTACAGGCATGATTGTTTTCCGGATCAGAATCCATATTATCAATTGTGAATAGCTCCGCTTTTAAATTGTAAACACCTGGATTAACATCTTTCGTATTCCAGTTAATACAGACAGTTATCTGTTCATCTGCCTGCAATAAAGTATCTACAGTTCCAATCACATTTCCATTAAGGGAATCTTTTACAGTTAATGTTACCATTTCCGTGTATGTGCCCAGATTTGCGATATTAACCATTAATGACGCAGAAGTATTTAATACTGAAGATTCATCTAATACGGGTTCAATTCCATAAACCGCAACATCACGCCGGTCCTGCAAAATATTAATAGTTGAATAACATGAATTATCTCCCATATCTGTTTCGTCAGGTATATCAACACTTGCCATAAGCTCATTGGCACCATACTGTTCTTCACCAGTAGACCAGATAAACACCACACTGTCTGTAACACCTGATTCGAGAATTAAAGTTTTTGTTCCGAGTAGTTTATTTGATGTGTTATTGCGCAAACGAACAATAGAATTTTCCTTATAAGTACCTTCATTTTTAACAGTTACTGTTATTTTAACATCTTCAGACCGCAGACACCACGATGGTGACTGTATTGATTCAAGAGCCAGATCGTGAACCTTTTCAGGATAAAAATTCAATGCGCCATCACAATTAATAATCCTGCAGTTACCAATAGTTCCCTGTTCACCTTTATAGCACTTATCTGCACTCTCAAAAAGTGCTCTTCGTATTGCATCCGAGCAGTTAATTCCCCGAGAATTTAAAGCTGCCGCAATATTGGTTACATAATGAACTGCTAAAAAAGGTTCCTGCTTCCTTTTAGCCGGATCAATCGACCAATCGTACGTATGATCAGGTACAACGATTGTTTTATTCCTGAAACCATCTTGTGGTAATACAGGGTTATCTGATCTGAGCGGTTTGACTGCAATACAAATATTTTCATAACCACAAGGATATTCAACCTTGTTTTCATTATGCTCGCATGAAGAACTGAAAACAGTAATACCTCTGCTGAAAGCATAGGTGACAGCCTGTTTCAACAGATCACAATGCGGACCTGAAACGATTATTGAAATGATGTCTGCTCCACTATCCGCAGCAAGGTAAATACTTTCTGCAACATCGGAAACTGTCAACAGAACAGTTTGTCCTGATATTTCCCTTTTGTTTAGCTTAACTCCATACCAATCTTCACATTTACTCGGTTTAAGAGAATCGCAACTGTTTGTGGCAAAGTATTCTTTTGAATTAATTTCACCATCTTTGTACCTGCAAATTAGTGGATCAACTGAATTACCAATAAAAACCACTTTGATATCTTTATACGTTGATACTGATTTTGTAGAATAGCAATTTGAATTATACAATTGCAAATCATCCAGATCTGTTTTCATATTATTATACAGGTAATAATCCGGATGAGCGAAATGAACACTGGAATCTTTATTTAATTTGCCGGATATTTTAAATGGATTTGATTCAGAAGAAGCTTTCATTCGGTAAAAATCGGCTTTTTTATGATACGAAAGCATTGTCAAATTGTAAGTACGACACATTTCTCTTATCGTTTTACCATTAGCTTCTTTTCGGAATTTTACAATTATTTCGTTACTTTTATGATCTGCTTTTGTGTCTGCAAAAATCACATTATTTACAGAATCTGCAAAAAGAGCCGATCCATAAAGTATCAGCGAAATTATTATATAATGAAGCAATTTCATGTGCCTCC
>JAAYEB010000402.1 GCA_012728995.1 Fibrobacter sp.
ATTTCCGGTAAAAGGATAAATTCAGTCGGAATACATGCGGGGATTTTCATAACAGACCAGATCAGCCCAAAACATTAGAATCGAAAAGCTGTATAATGCTAAAAATTAATTTTTAATGGTTATTTTCGGATAATTTTGACACCCATTTATCCGAAAATTATATTTAAGAACTTATTTTGAAAATTATTTTTCGGGAGGAAATATATGTCTAAAACTTGCGAAGTGTGCGGTAAACATCCCCGTTCGGGAAACACTGTCTCCCATGCCCACAATGTGAATAAAAGAATTTTTTATCCAAATTTACGTACAATCAAACAGATCATCAATGGAACTCCGACAAAAATTAAAATCTGTATGAAATGTTTGAAAACAATGTCCAAAAACAAATAAACTTAAGGCTTCGTTAGTACGAAGCCTTAAGTTTTACCATACTACTTTTTTTATCCCGGATTTTACAAAAATTCCTGGTCCTCTTTTATAATCTATAGTTTCAGGTGAAGATCTTCCAAGCAGATCAAAATACCTGTTTGTACCGAATGAACCGGTTTTTTTCAATCTTACCACAGATTCGATTTTTGTTCTGACAGAGTGTTCGTTTTGGGGGCTGTTGATCAGATTATTCAATGAAAATTCATAAAAGTGTATCTCAAGATCTTCAAATGCAAAAATACCGGCACCTAGAATATCACCTGGTATGTTACAACTGCTCACAAAATTATCATTTATCGAAAAACTGAAAAGATCCCCTTTGTTTTTAATTACCAGCGTGTTATGGTTCGACATGCTACCGGGTTCATCACCGTTATAGTAATCATTTATTGAACCTTTATTCTCCTTAACAGGGTCATCATTAAAACCAGTATAATAATCACCATTGCCGCAAACTCCGAAAAGGTAATCAGAAACTGAATTGTTCATTTTTACTTTTATATAGATACCAAAAAGAGTTGTATCGGATTGGTTTTGAAGAGAAGAAACTGCTTTTACATCAAAATCAATGAGTGGAATTGGAATGTAACTGAAAAAGGTTTGTTTGTTTTCTGTATTAATTATCAGAGTATTTTCAGTAAATGTAGTTTGGACGAAATCTGCAATAAGCCATCCGAACCTCTCATTTGAAGTGAAGTCATCATGAAACCATTCCGATTGAGTTGAGTCTTTGAATCTGTTTTCAATTACAATATTATCGAAGGTTGCTTCAATTGATGGTTGAACGATGAGGGCGAAATCATTTCCATAATCGGATATTGGAAAAGAACCACTGTAATATCCGTTACAGAATATATTGCATAAATCATTGTTTCTGCTGATTTGAAGCTCATTTGAAACCGGTTTTATAAAAGGTGTTTTAATTTTTTTCTCTATCAACACTTCATCAGGCTGGTACTTTAATAAATAGAGCGCATCATCTCCAATAATGACTGCATAACCACAATAATAACCCTCGACAGTCTGCTTGATACAGAAAAACAGACCAGCGCCTGGTGTCTGTGATGAAATTGAAGCTGAAAAAGTGAATTCCGGCAAAGAGTGTTTTATATGATAGATGGCGAAACCACAGAATACAATATCCTGATTGTTCAGCCTGGCAGCTTCATTTTCAATAGTGAACATGTCCTTATGACTGCAGATTGCCTTCCAGTTTTTAAATGAAATCGGTTCGTTGGAAAAATGATCGACAAATATGGTATCGCCGAAACTCATGGCAGTATAAATAAAAAGAAAACAGAGGAAGTTTTTGATTGATTTGATTGCGTTCAGCCATCTGCTCAAACAATGGATTGTCGTGCTGTTTTTGTGCCTTTGTTTTGTTTGAGCTGCTTTTACAGTTTTTATCTGCACCGCTACGGTTCCTGTGGTTAAGAGTTGTATTGGTATGCTAAAAACTTTTTATATTGCCAAATTATCGATTTCCGGTATAGTTGAAAGACAAAAGCAGAAAATTACCAGACCCTTTAATTATAACATCTTTAGTTTACCTTTTTAAACATCCCAAATATCCAGTTTCTGCTTCATCTTGGGTCGGACCTTGGTAAGTTATTGAATCTGTTTAAAAATCTTTTAAAATTAAAGCGATTAAAAACTCCTAGGATATCTTTTTTTACCTGGAAAAGTAAGTTTTAACTTGTCAGGTTTTGAATTAAGAATTCAATACTATTTACAATGAATTTCATTAGCTGAAGGTTTATGTTGCAGTCAGGATTGCCTATTAGTAATAATCTTTGCTGTAAATGCTCAAAGCTTTTTCCTTCATTCACTAAGGACCCGGAAACTGCTGGTTCACCAGAAGCATCATACGCGGGGTTGCGGGTGCAACCCGGCTTGTGCGCCCGGGGTACATAATTATCAGTATCTTTTTTATTTATCAGGTGGCGTGCCCGGCGTAACAGATTATTATTATTCTGATTTTTTACAGAAGGGGAGTGTCAATATTCTCAGCGTTTTTTATAAACAGGCTTAATCTGACGTCCGGTTGGATAAGAGCCCAGAAAATGGTAAAATGATGTTAACTCTTTTAAGTGATTAATTGCATTGTTCTGTGCTTCATCACGGATATCACCAGAAAAATCGAGATAAAACAGATATTTAAAACCACGGCCATGAACCGGGCGGGATTCAATTTTATGAAGGTCGATATCGCGTAAAGCAAAAACAGCCAGGCACTTGAACAGGGCTCCCGGGATATTTTTCATCGAAAAAACGATTGAACTTTTTACGGAGGATTGATTCCGGGCTGGATAATGGTTTTTACGTTCCAGGGCGATAAAACGGGTAGTATTCCATTTATTATCCTGAATATTGCTTGCAAGAACTTTCATGTCAAAATCGATAGCAGCTTGCATCGAACCTATAGCAGCAGAATCTTTCAGATTTTCTTTCTTGATTTTTTTTACTGCCAGTGCGGTGTTTGAAAAAGAGATTGTCTCAACTTCGGGAAATTTAGTTTTGAGAAATTTTTTACATTGTGCCAACGCCTGTGGATGAGAAAAAATCCTTTTTATATTTTTAGGGGTAACTTTTTCATTGGCAATTAAATAATGTCCAATTTGAAGATATATTTCACCGATTATATGGCATTTGCTTTCCAGGAGTGCATCATAGTTCTGGTGGATACTTCCGGCAAGAGAGTTCTCAATTGGAACAAGCCCGGATTTGCATTTGCCGGATGCTACAGATTCAAAAACATCATTAAATTCATTAAAAGCAATAAAATTGTTATCTGGCCCAAAGAATTCAACAGCGGCCAGTTCACTAAAAGCACCTCGTTCTCCCGGGAAGGCAATATTCATTACAAAATTCTCCTTATTTCTACCAGGTGTTTAGCATAATAATCATCATCCAAACTACTATAAATTACACCATGCCGTAAACTGGAGTGTGCAAAACGATTATCACCCGCATAAATTCCTACATGGTTTACGCCTCTGAATCTTGCTGTTCTAAAAAATACCAGATCTCCCGGTTTCGCCTTTCGTTTTGGAATTTTTTTTCCATACCGACGTTGTTCACGTGAAGAGCGGGGGAGTTCGATATTGTAAACTTTTTGATATATCAGAGTTACAAAACCACTGCAGTCCATCCCTTTTCTGCTCATGCCGCCATACTTGTAAGGAACTCCCAGATAGGATTTAATGGCTCTGGTGAGATCAGAATCGGGCACATTTCTGTTTTGCCGGTTTTTATAAGTCCCGGGATTTCGTGAATCTGAAACATTTGCTGCACCGGTATTTATTCTGTTGCTGCGGGTATATCGTATTGATGGCGAGCAGCCTGAAATTAACAGTAAAAAAGCTGAAAATATTCCAAAAAAAAGACTGCTGTTTTGGCTTAAAATCATGATTCAGATAGTGTTTGAGCAGCAAATGCAGCTTTAAGCAGAGTGTCCTCTTTCCATGATGGTGCCATGAACTGAGCTCCAATCGGAAGATCCGATGTTTTACAGGGAATACTGATTCCCGGTATACCTGTGAGGTTAGCCGATACTGTATAAATGTCTGTCAAATACATCTTAAGTGGATCATCTGTTTTTTCACCCAGTTTAAACGCAGCAGTTGGAGCAACCGGAGACAAAATTACGTCGCACTCCTTGAATGCATTTTTAAAATCATCTGCTATCAGAGTTCTGATTTTTGCAGCCTTGAGGTAATATGCATCATAATAGCCGCTGCTGAGTACATAAGTTCCAAGCATAATTCTTCTCTTGACTTCATCACCAAACCCCCTGCTTCTGGTTTCTGTATACATATCGATCAGGGAGTCGCACTCAGGTGCCCTGTAACCATATTTTACACCATCGTATCGGGCAAGATTGGATGATGCTTCTGCTGTACAGATGATATAGTATGCTGCGATTGCATATTGAACATTCGGCAGTGTAATTGAAACTGTTTTTGCTCCTGCTTCATCAAGTTTTTTAACCAGTTCCATCAAGGAATTTCTTACCTGATCAGAAAGACCTTCTCCAAAATACTCTTCAGGCAACCCGATTTTCATTCCCCTGATATCTTTATTGTAAATATCGGGGTTGTTGATAAACTGCTTTCCGGCACATGTTGAATCATGTTTGTCTTCTTGTGAAATAGTTTCAAGAAGTAATCCAATATCCCTTACATCTGTAGCTATTGGTCCGATCTGGTCCAGTGATGATGCAAAAGCTATGAGGCCGTATCTGGAAACCCGTCCATAAGTGGGTTTTAATCCAGTTACTCCACAGTGGCTGCATGGTTGTCGGATTGAACCACCTGTATCGGAGCCCAGAGCAGCAGGAACCAGATTGGCACTTACGGCTGCAGCACTGCCGCCGCTGGAACCACCTGGAATTCTTTCTTTGTCTTTTGGATTTCTGGTTATTCCAAATCGTGATGTTTCGGTACTTGATCCCATCGCAAACTCATCCATATTGGTTTTGCCAATTATAACAGCTCCTGCATTTTGAAGCATATCAACAACGGAGGCGTTATAAGGTGGAATAAATGAATCCAGCATTTTTGATGCGCAGGTTGTTTTTATACCTGCGGTGCAAATGTTATCCTTGATTGCTATGGGAATACCGAAAAGCGGCATCTCTTTTCTGGAATATCCGGGAAGAGAGTCAAGCTGTTTGGCACGTTTTAAAGCATCATCGGTAAGTACCGAAATAAATGAATTTATTGTTGAGTCTTCTTTTTGAATGCGATCGAGGAATCGTGATACCAGATCTTCAACCCTGATCTCCCCGCATCGGGTCTTCATAACTGTTTCGGTAATAGTTGAACCCGTATTAATCATGTAGGATTAATCCTTTCTCAGACAACTGTGCTGTATGCCTATCTGTACCAGCGAAAAAGATATAAACTTACGAAAATACCTATTATTGATAAAAGACTGAAACGGATCATGAAACCAAACTGGAACTTAATTGCATGTAAATCAACAAGAACCGGTCTGTTGTTGGCGACGTCTCCAATCCCAAAAGGGATACTGTAAGTAAAAAATGTCTTGAATACATTTTCTCCACCCGGAATCATTTCGATCATACTGTTAAGAAATGATCCAATCAGTATACCGACCAAAACAACAAGTATCAAGGTGGAAATTCGTTTTTCCAAAAGAGGTCCTGCCATAAAAAACCTTTCTAATTCTAAAACATAATCGAAAGAAATACCTGTATGCTCCCATACAGCTTCGGGATATTAATTGCTGTGAAATCTGCAGATGCAAAAATTTATGTTGTTTCTGAAAAAGAAAAATCTTTGTTTTTGCATATCTGAAGTTTTCAACAGACTACCTCAACATGGGACATGAAATGTTCCATGTTGAGGTAAAAATAATATTATGACGGAAATTCGCTTAAAACCATTGTGATTTCCAGAGGTTTCCCTTTGCGAATAATATTCATTTTTACTTTGTCACCAACAAAGTAATCAATAAAGAATCCTTCTAAATCGCTGTGTGTTTGTATATATCGGTTTCCCATCTGTTTGATTACATCACCGGCTGCAAGACCGGCTTGTTCTCCGGGACTGCCTTTTTGAATGCTTACAACAACAACACCGTCCGAATTATCATATCCTAACGATTGTGCAATAGAGAGATTAAGATCCTGAACCGAAATCCCGGTCCAGATCTGTCTTCGTTTCCCATACGTAATAAGCTCTTCAGCAACTTTTCGGGCTCTGTCGATCGGAATGGCGAATCCGATTCCAATTGAACCCTTAACGCTTTTTGAGCCTGTATAGATGAATGTGTTGATACCGATTACTTCTCCGAGAGCATTGACCAGAGGTCCGCCGCTGTTTCCAGGATTGATTGCAGCATCGGTTTGTATCATTCCCTGATAATAAACTCCTTCAGAGGGAGCAAAATTTCTGTTAAGTGCGCTTATTACGCCTACTGTTACAGTCGGATGCACATCATTAATAAAATTCAGAAAGGGATTTCCTATTGCAATAGCCCATTCTCCTATAAGAGCATCGTTGGAATTACCGAAACGGACACACTGGAAATCGTTTCCTTTTACAGTAAGAACAGCGAGATCCGATTGTTCATCATAACCGATAATTTTACCTTCAATCCTTCGTCCGTCCGAAAAGTTGACGTATAATTTGGAGGCATTCTGTACGACATGGTAGTTGGTCAGAATTTTACCATCCTCACTTATCACAAATCCAGAGCCGATACTTTCGACCTGTCTGTAACGTGGTCTGAAATCCGGTCCAAAGAAAAAGTCAAAGAAGTCATCGGAATAGTAGGGTTTTCTTACTACCTGAATTTGAGTTACAACAATACCAACAACGCAGGGCGCTACACGATTGGTAGCAGTTACAATTGCATTTTGGCGAGCTAAAGTAATATCATCAGGCAAATTCGAATATTGACACGGATGTTTTTTGTCGCAAATTTGATTTTCTTTATCAGATTCAGAAGCAGAGTATGTTGTTTTACCTCGGAAAAACAGGTCGGAGATGGTTCCTGAAAAAAGATGCTCCATGAACTGGCCGCCAAACAGGGCTCCTAATCCCACGCCCAGGGCAAGAAAAAGAAGGTATACACCAATTTTACCATCACATCTCTTCATACTAAAGTACCTCTCTATATCGCACATCCTCCAGAACCAGACCGTTTGGTGGTGCTGTCATTCCTGCAAAACGCCGGTCTTTTAATGTCAGAATGTTTTCGAGATTACTGTTGCATTTTCCACGTCCGACATCAATCAGTGTACCTACAATAGACCTGACCATTTTGTAAATAAACCGGTTCGCTTCTATTGTAAATATACAATTGTCATTATCCTGTTCAAAAGAAACTGTTTTCACGGTACATACGGCATTATCATTGTTGTATCCTGATACCCGAAATGACGAGAAGTCATGTGTACCTTCCAGAAACCGGATATTCTGTTCAATCCGGTCCCAGTTTATATTGCAGTTAATTATCCAGACCTGTTTATTATACAATGGCCGCTTACGTGAAGACAAATAATAACAATATCTTCTGCTGAATGCGGAGTATCTCGCATGAAAGGAATCTTCAACCCGGCAAAGATTGTAAACCGCAATTTCTGAGGGAAGTAAAGCATTGACCGATTTCATGCATGTTTTGGGATCTATCTCTTTTTCGTAATCAAAGTGAGCGCCCTGTGCTCTTGCATGTACACCCGCATCAGTACGTCCGGCACCGGTTATCTTGACAGGAGTACGAAGGGCGGTCGAGAACGCTTTTTCCACTTCCTGTTGAATTGTAACTGCATTTGGCTGGATCTGCCATCCCCCAAACCGGCTGCCATCATATTCGACTCTGAAAAAATATCTCACGCAGCAATTTCATCCTGTAAAAGTTCCGATACGCGTATTATCTTGTAACAGAGCATCTGTACGTCCTGTTGTGTGCCGGAAATCCGGCCGGTCTTGATTCCTACATCAAATTGCAGCAGCCATTTGAGTATCGTTGAAAGCTCTTTTTCAGAAAAATTCTTCGATTGTTCCACAACTCCCGACAGAATCATTACCGGATATATTTTGTTTTGTTCACCTTCAGAAAGAAGCCCCGATGCAAGTCCTATAGCATATCCGGATTCTGTCTGGACCGGGTTTTTGTATCCTTTTGAATTAAGAAACCTTTTAATTACGTCCGGATTTGATGCCTCGTAACGCTTGATCCGAAACAGTGCCCAGAATTTTTTAAACAGTGCAGAAATCATTACAGGGCCATAAAAGCCGGTTGAAAAAATTGAATCAACAATAGTTAATGTTCTGGCTAAATCTTTTTGTGCAAGAGCGGCAGACAATTCAAAAACACTCATTTGTCTTGATGCCCCGACTATATCCTTGATACAGGCATGGTTTACAGGTTTTCCCGGGGGCAGATTGATGTCAATTTTTTGTAACTCTGAATACAGCAAACCAATATCGTTGCCAATCAGTTCAACAAGATATTCTGCATCCTGTTTTTTAATTTTTCTTTCAAACAGTTGTGGAACTTTTTCCATGAGCCAGGCTGCAGTCTGATAATCCGGTGGTTTTGGAAACTTCAGATGCGTGCATTTGCCGTTTTTTACCCTCTTTGCAAGATTTAATTTTTTATTGATTCGTGATGCAGTGGTTTTCCCGCCTTTCTCTTCATCAATTTCAATTATGATACAGGAATCGGGTGGGGGAGAATCAAGCAGAAAATTCAGTTCCTTTATTTCGGAATCACTTAAATTCTGGGCATGACTGATTTGAAATATTCTGGTTTCATCAAACAGGGATGGCGTAAGAATTCTCTGAAGAAAGTTGTCGAATCCCTCGCTGCTTGAATCATATTTCTGTGGGAGTATCTGGCCATAAGAATCCTTGATCTTCTGAATGATTTTCTGACGGGCATGTTCTCTGCCAACAACGTCATCACCAGACAGGATATAAACTCCAGGAACAGACATTTGAGTTGTATTCATGGGATAAGAGGCTCCAGGACAGATTGACTTTTATTAATTGTTTCCATAAACATGGTTTGTGAATGTACAAATTTTCGGGCATCAGTTTTGAGTACCCGGATAATTTGCAAAGCCAGATCAGTACCATCTTTCGATTTAAATCCGACACCTGCACTTATCAGTCGTTCACAACTGTCTTTTTGTGTATGAAAGTCCGGTCCGAAAAAAACCGGGATCCCGAATTGTGCTGCTTCCCATATACTGTGTCCACCAACGCTGACAAACGTTCCACCAGTAAAGGCTGCATCTGCAATTTTATACATCTCGTCAAGAATACCCACCTTTTCTATAATGCATATATCCCAGGGTTGTGAAGTATGGATATCATTGAGATGGACTGTTCCTTTGCCTGTTTCGTCTATCAGTTTTTCAACTTCGTTGAGGTATCTTGGGACAATTATCAGTTTGCACTGCAGGCCTTTTTGATCAAGCAGGTCAACACATTGGCGGATCTCTCTTCCTTCTCCGGCATGCACGCATCCTGCAGTGATTACAAAATCATTTTCACCGAGATTAAGCATTTTTCGGGTATTGAGCCATTCATTGCGGTTTGGCCGTTTGATCATGATCTGTCCCTTTATGTTTCCCACAATATGAATGTTTTCACGCCTGATTCCAAATGTGGCAAATCGATCTGCATACTCTTCATTCTGGGCAAAAAGAATATCAAAATCCTGAAAAAGGTATTTAAAAATTTTTCTGAATTTAAGGTACCGGTTATAAGAACGTTCTTCCATTCTGGCATTTGCTAATCCTACCGGTATTGATTGTTTTCTGCAGACCCATAGCATTGAGGGCCAGATTTCAGTTTCGAGCAACCAGACTCTGGAAATATGGTAATGGTTGATTATTTCATTTACGAGAGGTATCGTATCGACCGGAAGAAAACCCACGGCACACACGGAAGGAGGGCGTTTTGTCTGAAGATACTGTACACCGTTTCGGGTTGTTGCAGTAACCAGATAAAGGTCTTCAGGGTGACGTTGATTTAGAATGTTCAGGAATTTGAGCAGGAGTTTGGTTTCGCCAAGTGATGCTGCATGAACCCATACAACGGTTCTATTGCGAAAATCACGAACTGGAAACGGAATTTTCTGACGCAGTGGCAGGTCCCATCCCTTTTTTTTACTTACACCTTTTAAAAATGGAAATATCGTACGCCGTATGATTTCAAAGGAATAACCATAGACGCAAATTGCCCATGATAATATTAGTTGTTCGATATTCATTGTACTCTGCCGATTGTTATCCTGTTTTTTCCGTTGTTCTTGGAACTGTAAAGAGCTTTGTCTGCTGCCGCAATCAATAAGTTTTTGGTAACCGGTTTGCTGCCATCATATACGACAAGACCAATGCTTACAGTATAATGAATTTGTTTTAGAGAATAGATCAGGTCTTTTGAAGAAATCGTTTCCAGAATCCGTTTTGCAAGTGTGTTTGCTCCTGTTTTGTTGGATTCAGGAAGAATCAGTCCGAATTCTTCACCACCGTAACGCGCTAAAACATCACCGGTTCGTATAATCGCCGAAATTCGTTTTGTCAAGTCGATTATTACCGCATCGCCTATCTGATGTCCGTAAGTGTCATTAATTTTTTTAAAGTTATCAATATCAATCAGAATGAGAGAAAATTTTCCTTTTTTACGGTTTGCCCGGGCTATTTCTCTTTCCAGGGTTTCGTGGAAAAGGCGATGGTTTGCGATCCCAGTCAAACTGTCGGTTTTTGCCTGTCGGCGTGCCTGTAATGCAGTGTACCCGTGCTCAATTATTGATGAAACAATGGAGGTGAAAACATAAAGAAACTGATTTTGGTCAACATCTCTGCCGTTTTGCATATCATGAAATATTGTCAACGTTCCAACAAGCCTGTCTGTAACCATCATTGGAATACTTTGCGGGTTAAGTGAATTGAAATCTGGTGATTGACCCTGTCTTCCCTTATAGATGAAAATCGGTATGTCACCACTTAGTAATTTTGTTTTGTCTGCTTGAGGAAAAGCAGTTTTTTGGTTGTTTGCAAGAAGCTTTTTCAGGGTTTCCAGTTCGATTTCGCCGCTTGAAGGCATTGCAAATGCTTCAGAAAATCCCAGCAGATTAACGCTTATTACGCATAATACGGAATTCATCTTCTGGTTTGCCTCTTCGAGCGTTATACGCATTATTTCAGGTATTTCTAAAGATAACATTAGCTTACGGATAAAAAAATAAAGAGAAGTAATGTCTTGCAGATGTACTCTCACTTCTGGACTCATGTAATCGGATTGTTGCATTAACGAGATACTTTTAAGATGAAAAAGTCTGGATGCAACAGCTCTTTCCATCTGGATCAGAAGATCTGTAATAACAAGGGGTTTTAAAAGATAGGAATAAACCCCCAGATTGATAGCAAGTGTGGCGGTTTCCACAGACGCATATCCGGTAATCATGATAACTTCAGTGAACTCATCTTTTCCTTTGGCATAACTGAGTATATCCAGACCGGAAACGTCTGGAAGTTTAAGATCGGTTATTACAATGTCATAATCCAGTGAATCGATCAGTTTGAATGCATCATTGCCATTGCAACAGGTAGTTACGTTATATAACGGTTTCAGTGTATTTTTCAGTATGTCACAAATAGCCTTCTCATCATCAACTATAAGAACATTACAATCATTCGGACGTTTAATCAGGTGATTATTCATAATTTGACTGGATCATCACAAAAAACTGCAAGTATAATCAGAGGAGTTGCAGATAATATATTAATTAAAGAAATATTTGAAAAAATACTTAATGATTCATAAATACCAAAAGTGATTATTAAAAAAAATATATCCCCATTTTTGCGCATTTTACAATGTTTTTAAAGTTAGAAGAAAAGGCTGATAAAGAGTTCAATTCGGTTAAATAATTACATTTTAGCTATTTTAGTGAGAAGAGTTTGACTTCATCGAAATCGCTAACCTATTTTTTCAACCAAAATACATTTCAAAACGGTACTCAACTCCGCTGTACCATGTTCTCACTTTAAAATGTTTCCTCGGCAGGTGTATGTGAATAAAAAAAATTACCTGGTTTCGGTTTTGATAACAGTAACGGCTCTTTTTTGCTCACGTTTTGATGACGTGACAAGTGTTGGGAAAGAGGTGGTTCGGGATATAGATCCCTCTCTGGTAAATTTTGACGAGAATTTCGAAACAGTATCTTTGAATAAATCTACTGTTTCAGAAAAATTCAGTATTCCTGATTCGGAGTGTAGTGAATCCGGAGTTCATGTTGAAAGTTTTGTTGCGGTCGGATCGGATAACGGAGAAAATGCAACCGGATATTTTGAATTCACCTTTAATTCAGATACACGTCAAAAATTTATTAATGCAAAATCGGTGAAAGATATTTTTATCGAGTTCGACCTTGATTCTCTGAGTGAAAAGGTAGAAAACCTGAATCTCTTTCTTACAGATACTTTGTACAAGTTTGAAAGAAACAGCATCACAGCTGATGATACTTTAAGGTGCGGTACTTTAACCATGGATTCAGTTTCATACCGGGTCAGTTTTTCACTGGATTCACTTATTGCGGATTCAATTTTTTCGATATGCAAAGACTTGAAACCATGTGATACTTCCAGTGATAAAAATCAAAAAAAGAGTTGTGATTCACTGAATCAGCCTGATATAATAAGCTTTTTATTAACAAATCCCGATTCATCCGGTGTAATAAACATTTATCGGAATGCCCGGATGATTGTAAATGTTGTGCCGGATTCGACAGCGATAAAGGATTCAGTCAAAACTCTTACGTCATCTTATGCTAACTATGCTGTTTATGAAGATAATGGGGATATTGATTCGTTGAGCTCACTGCCGATTTCTTCGTTTGCTTCCAGACGGACTGCTGTTTTCAAAACAGATTTATCATCATTATGGGATATCATGAATGATGATTCCGGT
This sequence comes from Fibrobacter sp., assembly GCA_012728995.1. Lineage (GTDB taxonomy): Bacteria > Fibrobacterota > Chitinivibrionia > Chitinivibrionales > Chitinispirillaceae > JAAYEB01. Next base: position 12,885 of record JAAYEB010000402.1, read on the forward strand.
CCGGTGCAATATAATGAGATTCTTTCTGCGGCAGTAAGGGTTTGGGGCACAACTGTTGAAAAAGAAACCGATTCTTTGATTGTTGAGGGTTTTATTTCAGATAAGTTATATTCCAGCGGTACCGAACTCGATTCTCTTTTCAGTTATGCTTCAGTGGCAAAAGGGGAATCCGGTGACACGCTGCTTCTTAAGTCCGATAGATTTATTCAGAAAGTATTATCAAACCGGCCATCAATGGTATATGTTTATCTGAGAGTAAACCGGTTTGTCAATGGTATTGGAATCTGGGACAAAGTTCTATGGAACGAACCAGAATTAAATGTGATTTTAACCACTCTCAAATAGAAGATGAATTATGATTCGTAGTTACAGCTTTTTTCTTATCTTACTGACTGCTTTTAGTTTTTCATCAGCACAGTCAATTTTAGGCTTACAATATCCAATGGGGCTTACGGTTAATTCAGAAACCGGTTTTGGTGCTGCATGTGCAGGTACGGGAACCGGTGTTCAGGATGAATTCCTGATCATGTCAAAAAACGTTGCTAATCTTGGAAGTTTAAACAGAGCTGTTTTTTCATCAATACTTTCCATTGATCTTACTGATCTGGTTGATTCAAAAAACAAGACATGGATAGCGGGATTCAATCCAAGGAATCTATCCCTTTCAATTCCAATAGCAGAGTATGGTTCAATCGCTTTCGCTTTTAATCAGAATAACAGCAATAACGTAAGTTTCAGGTTATCGGAGCCTTTCAATGTTGGATGGTTGTCTGATACCGCCGATCTTGGTCTGGTTCAAAACAGCGGAGTAACTGAATGGAAATTAGGGTATGGATACTCTATTACCAGGTGGTTACGAATGGGTATAGCTTACAAGCGGATCTATTTCAACAAAAACACGAGCAGTGTTAAAATTATCAGAGGGTCGGTTGAGGATACATTGATAGATTCGACATCAGTTTCGTTCAAGGGAAATGGTATCAGTGGTGGGATCCTTATACCTGTAAAAAAGTTCACATTTGGATTTTCCGGGGATTATGTATTCCCTTCGGATGCTCAACAGTACTCAATGAAAAGAGGCACAAGAGTTGATTCGGATTATGATGATTCATTGATTCAAAACAAGTCCAGGTATGAATTCAGACCGCCTCCATCATTTTCTGTTGGGTTATCATATCAGATTACTCCTGAATGGATAGCAGCAATGGATGCAGGTGGAGTATTATGGAATAAGTATTATCCTCAATTAACAGACACCCGTGATGCAGATAATGCATACAGTTTCTCTTTAGGAACGCAATATATTCCGGAACCGGATCGTTTATCTCCGGGTTATTTCGAAACAATCAGATACAGGGCTGGTTTCAGATACTCACAACTGCCGGTTTCGACAGCATCAGAGTTTGCACTTTCACTTGGATTCGGTTTGCCGTTACAGCAGGGAGCAGGTTTTCTCGATATAGTCATGGAAGGCGGGAGAAGATCAGACAGTAATTACGACAATTATTCCGAGAAGTTCTTGAGTATTAAATTTGGAATTAATGGTGGCCGGAAATGGTACCAGTCGTCTGAATCAGGTTATTGATTTTTTTCTCTGACTCTCTTTGACCGTATCCATTTCCGGAGTTACGATGGTAAAGAAATCAAAAGTTTCGAAAAATTTTTCTGATCCCAAGAAAAGGGATACTGTTTTTGCAGAAACAGAAAAATTGGATAATCAGACTCCGGTACAGTCAGAAGAAAAAAAATCAGATCGGAAAGATGAAAATGTAAGTTCTGGTCCCAGGTATGGGTTCAGTACTGAAATCCCGGATAAATATGATGAATCTTATGTTTGTGCAATTCCGCTGAATCCAAAAGAGATGTATGTATATTGGGAATTTTCTCCGGATGATTCTGCAGAGATCAGTTTAAACAGCGAAATAAGATCAAACACTGAGATCAGTTCAGACTGTATAGAATCTGTTTCAAGGCTGATTTTGAGATTAAAGGAGAAAAACAATTCTTCTGAATGTATAACAGATTCGGTAAAAGAGAGTTTTCTGGTTGAAATTGACGATTCTGTTTGTTCAAAAGTTATAGAAACGCCGCAGTCAGGAAAGGAATATATGGTCGAAAGTGGTTATATATCAACTGATGGTGCTTTCAAACCAGTTGCTTCTTCAGAACCCCAAGAGTTCTCGCCTTCACCTGTTAAAGATACACGTGATTCGCATCCGATTTTATCAAAGGAAGAATATGAGATGAAAATCGGAGCAGAAACTAAATTTTTTCATGAAAAATCATCAAAAAGTATTATTATTGATAATAAAGGGATTATGAATTTACCCGATTGCGGATCATCTCCTCAAAAATGGTAAAATATGGAAATTGACAGAGTTCCACAAAAAAAGACTTCAAAAGGTTACCTGTGTCTGGTATTGCATGCACATCTTCCATTTGTGCGCCATCCTGAAAGCGACTACATGATGGAAGAGAACTGGCTCTATGAGGCTTTGACAGAAACTTATCTGCCGCTTCTTTCAATTTTTGAGAATTTCTGTGACGACCGGATTCCATTCAGGATTACGATGTCCCTGACTCCGACATTGTGTACAATGTTAACTGACAGGTTTCTTCAGGAACGTTATGTCAGGCATCTTGACAAACTGCTGGAACTTGCTGAAAAAGAGGTTGACCGTACAAAACATGATAAACAGATACAGCCAACAGCTTTAATGTATTTGAACAGGTTTGCCTTATGTAAAAGATTGTTCGAGGATGTTTACCAGAGAAATATCATAAGCGGCTTTAAAAAACTTCAGGACCGCGGGTTTGTCGAAATCATTACATGCGGTGCAACTCATGGGTATTTTCCCAATATGCAGGTGAATCCAAATGCCGTACGTGCACAGATAAAAACTGCTGTTAATTCTTACCGAAAATTTATGGGTTGTGACCCGGCAGGGATATGGCTTCCGGAGTGTGGCTTTTATCCTGGACTCGAGAAATATCTGGCAGAGGACAATCTACAATACTTTTTTACTGAAACGCATGGTATCCTTTTTGCGGAACCTCGTCCTAAATATGGGGTTTTTGCACCGATTTATTGCAAGGGTGCACCTGTAGCTGCGTTTGGGCGTGATGTCGAGTCGTCCCGCTCAGTCTGGAGTGCTCAGGAGGGTTATCCGGGAGATCCTGATTACCGGGATTTTTACAGAGATATAGGATTTGATCTGGATATCGATTATATAGCTCCATATATAGATCCGATTGGTATAAGAATCCATACTGGAATAAAATATTACAGAATTACAGGTAAAGATTTACCAAAAGAGCCATATAACAGGAATCGTGCTTTAAAGGTTGCCGAACAGCATGCGGGTAATTTCATGTTCAACCGTGAGAAACAGGCGCAGTATCTTTCGTCAATAATGGACAGGCCACCTGTTATTGTTGCTCCTTATGATGCAGAGCTTTTTGGCCACTGGTGGTATGAAGGGCCCGACTGGATCAATTATCTGGTAAGAAAAATCGCTTTTGAACAGGATACACTCGAATTGATTACACCTTCCGATTATCTGAAAATGTATCCTTCAAACCAGATTTGCGAACCATCATTTTCAAGCTGGGGTGAAGGCGGGTATTCAGAGGTGTGGGTCAATGACACCAATAGCTGGATCTATCGTCATTTGCACAGAATGGAGCAGAAAATGGTTCAATATGCCCGGCAGTTTCCTGAAGCTGATGGGGTGACAAAAAGGGCTCTGGACCAGATGGCACGGGAGCTTCTTCTTGCTGAAGCAAGTGACTGGGCTTTTATCATGAAAACAGGTACTATGGTACAATATGCTGTCAGACGGACAAAAGAACATATAGCCAATTTCATGCGATTGTATACTGATATCAAAAATGACAGAATCGATACTAATTTTGTTGCTCTCCTCGAGTCGCATAATAATATATTTCCAGAGATGGATTATAGAGTATACACCTGAAAATCTCTGCACAGGAGAAAATCATGCTTAAAATCAAGGCAGTTTGTTTAACCGCATTGTCGATCACTTTACTTTATGCACAACAGAATACGCTCAATGTTTATGGCTCTATGGGTTTTGGGTTCAGAACCGGAGGACACCGGTTTGAGTCTACAGAATCCAGTGTTTTAAAGAGTGCTCTCAATAAAAGGGAAGACATGTATTTCAGTTATGGGCAGGGGATAAAATTTGATGCGGGTATTCAGTATTTCATGATGAAAAATGTGGCATTGCATGCCGGTTTTGGTTACTCTGGTGGATTGCCGGGTCTGGAAACTAAAGATCGTGTTGATGATGGAATTGATGTTGCATCTGTAACTACCACTACTGATTACAATACCCATCTTTTTGGTTTGAAAGTGATGGTTGTTCCGTATTTTGATTTTCTTGAATTGATGGATATGTATGTTGGTGTAGGTACAGGTTTTTTCTGGAACTCTTTTAGATATACCAGAACAATAAAAATAAATACAAGTACTCAGACTGAAAAAGGCAAGATCAGGTCGGCACCGACATTAGGTCTTTTGGGGATGTTGGGGGCAGAGATTCCATTAACTGATCTGTTTTGTGCTTTTGGTGAGATCGGATTTGAACAGATGAGTTTTAAATGGCGGAAGAACATTGTAGACGAATCGGAAATTACAGGAGCGCGAACGGAGTTTTTCGAAAAAGATGCGCCAAATCAGCGTCCACCAGAAAAAGTTCCAGGATCAAACTGGCAGATTCGCGCAGGCCTGCGTTTCGGGATAATGTAAGTTTTAAAAATTCGTCTCCAGACCTCTCCCTCTAACTCTCCCTTTCCCGCGGGGCGAGGGAGACTCTCTGACGCGAGGGGGGGAGGGGCGTGTGCGCTTCTTGGCGGACATGATCTATTTAAAAACTAATATAGTAAGCTCGGCGATTAAGATGATCTAATCTTAATTCTCAAATAGCTCATTAATCTTTCATATTTTCATTAAGAATTTTAATAAGATCGGACTTTCTGAATGGTTTTCGAATACTGGCTGAGAAACCATATTTTTGAGGATTTGCCATAATCGGATCCTCCGAATAACCGCTTGTAACAAATACAGGTACATACAAATCCAGTTTTCCGATTTCCTCAATTATCTCTTTCCCACCCACACCACCAGGGATTGTAAGGTCAAAAATCATTGCTGCAAGATTGGTTTGCGTTTTCAGCTCTGATGACAGGTATTCAAGAACTTCTTTACCATTACTTTTGGTTATAACATTGTAACCAAATGAATTGAGCATATCAGATAAAATAAATCTTATAACTTCCTCATCATCCATGACAAGAATCGTACCCTTTCCTTTATGTTCCTTTAAAACATTAACCACTGATTTCTCTTTCAATTTACTTGTAGCAGGAAGTAATATATGAAAAGTTGTGCCCTTACCCGGTTCTGACTGGACTTCTATATGCCCTTCATGGCGATTAATTATGGAATAACAAGTCGCCAGCCCGAGTCCATGTCCCTTTTCTTTTGTGGTAAAGAACGGATCAAATATTCTGTCAAGAACATCTTTTGAAATACCTATACCAGAATCCCGAATGGATATTTTTACATACATACCCTCTTGTAATATTGGATGATCATTTTTGGGGATTAATACATTGCGAACAGCTACATTAATAGTTCCCCCCAGAGGCATTGCTTGCTGGGCATTAATAATTAAATTATCAATAACCTGACCGATTTGATTTTCATCAAAAATACAATACCATAAATTATCAGAAACATCATATTTACAAGATATATTAGAACCGCTGAGTGCAAAATCAACTGCTTTGCGGATAAAAGGCAATATCGGCCCGGCTTTTCTGTCGGGTACGCCTCCCTTTGCAAAAGTAAGCAACTGAGAAGTCAGGTTGCGTGCCCGATCTATAGTAGTTAAAGTACGTTTAAGGTATCTCTTTACTTTAGGATTGTCCGATAATTCATCAGCCATATCAATATTACCGAAAATGCCTCCAAGCAGGTTATTAAAGTCATGTGCGATACCTCCGGATAGAATTGCTAAAGAATCCAGTCTTGCTGTTTTTTGCAAAGCTTCCTGCATCATATACTCTTTTGTAACATCTTTAAAAACCAATACAACTCCGCCTGTATTACCTTTAGTATCTTTAATAGGTGCTGCGGAATCGGCAATCTGATACTCATTTCCATTTTTGGCTATCAACAAGGTGTGATTTGCGAGTCCGACAATATTACCACTCTTTAAAACTCGCTTTACCGGGTTGGCAATTGGCTGCCTTGTGTTGGCATTAATAATATTGAAAACTTTACCAAGTTCCATACCTTTTGCATCATTTATGTCCCATCCGGTAAGCTTTTCGGCAACTGGATTCATACGGACAATATTTCCCCTGGTATCAGTAGTAATAACAGCATCTCCGATAGAATTAAATGTAATGCTCAAGTTCTCTTCTTTGTATTTTAACTCCTCTGCATAACGTGTTTTGAAAAATGAATACGGGAAAAAAAACCACAAAAAAGGAAGTAAAACCATAGAATAGTCAAATATATCGGTTATACCGAACTGTTCCAGAATATTGCTGCAGTGATGTAAAAGGGTAACTGTAATCAAACCGAAAAGTAACCACCAGGCATCACAAGGCAACCGTTTCGTTTTAACAAAACATATTGCAAAAAAGGAGAAAAGGCATGAGCAAATTCCGACAATCTCCAGAAAAACAATTGGATTCATGTAACATTTTCTCCCTCTTTCTGAAAAACAGACCAGCACCAAAATGCTAAAGTTAAAGAACCAGCAGTATAAAAAACATGTTCAAGAAAATTACATACAGTGTAAAAGACAAACCCTTCTACAACTGTAAACATCCATCCTGCGGAAAGTAATCCATATGCGAGTAAAAAAACTCTCCATTTCATAAGTTGCTTTATTCTTGTTCCACCACCAAGAAAAAAAGCCAAAAGTGCAATTCCCTGAAGAAAAACTACCAGCTCATTTTCCACGATCATGTTTCTATCCCCAATGAAAAAAATGATTCTGCTATCAATACAGTTAAATTATTTATCCTGTTAACAGACATTATTTATAATAATAAAATATGCAATAACATACAGAATACAAACAATTACTTTGTCAAAATATCAATCAATGTTCAAAGAAACATATGGTTCTTTCTGTGCACAAAGAAAAAAGAAATTACTATTCCGGGGTGAACTGGTCCAGCAAAGAGTTGAACCACAATTTTTGAATTTTGCATAACGATGGTCCTTTATATCCATCCGACAGGATGATAGAGGCTCTATTATTCTTTTTTGAAGATCATCGGGCCCATAAATGCGCAAATCACCATCGATTCTGTTTTTTTGCCAGCGTGTACCGTGATGATCGTATTCATTTACGATAAAAATGAATCCGTTTCGATCAAGTAAGGAAACAGCCTTTTTGTAGGCATCAATATCATTTTCACCAGCGTGTTGAAGGCTGAAAATAGCGATAATAATATCAAAACTGTTTTTGAAATGGTATTCAAGAAAATCATCCTGAACAATTGAAAAGTTTACTTTCCACGATATCTGATTTCTTTTTTGCCAGAAAAAAAAATGATGATCCCGATCTATTGCAGTAACGGAGAAATTTTTCCAGGCTAAAAACGATGCAAGGGCACTATCTCTGCTTCCAATATCGCATACAGTTGTTTTTAATGGAAATGTCTTTACATAATTCCAAAACCACTGGTAGGAGAAATTCCTGACTGAATCACTTATAAGCAGTTTATGTGTTAAAGTAAATATCAGTTTTTTTATCGGTGCAGCTATTTGTGAAATAAACATCTCAAACCATTGATAGTAATTTATCTATTTAATTATTATGATAATTTTATAATTATTTACATGTTTTGCAAAGGTTCTTAATCAGCTTAAACGGAGATGGCCCGTTCCCGTTGCTTTCGCGTTTTGCGGCCCTGAAAATCTTGTAAAAACATAAAGCGAGTTTGGCGACCCTGAGGATTAAAAAGATTAACAAAATGTTGCACGAATTTTGCAATATACTTTTCAAATACATAACACGTTATCGGGTTAAGATTCAACAGGTTGTTAAACTATCTATTAATACTTATAATAGGTATGTAATAATTATGAAGAAAAAAGAATCAAAAACCACACTCAGAAGAGACGCACTAAAAGCTCTTGAAATCAAAAGATTCACTCTGGCAATACATGATCAGTCTTTTCCATCGTTTGCCGATGAAGAGATCGGTTATGGGTCGATATATAGCAGGGGTGCGGCTGATTTTTTTGATTTTGTAAAAGAACTTGGATTTGATACTGTGCAACTGGGACCACAGGGGAAAACTACACGGTTTAACATCTCTCCTTATAACAGTACCATCTTCAGTAAAAATCCGCTTATTCTTTCTTTATGGCGTCTTAATGAAAAACACCCTTTTTTGCTGTCCAGACAGGATCTTGAAAAACTTACAGACAGTACACAGTACAAAACGGAGATTTCAGATTATGAAGTGGATAGTGAAAGAGCATGGAATATAGTTGAAAAAACCGTATCAAAAGTATTCAGAAAGTTTTCTGAAAGAAAAAATATTGATTCTGAATTTGTAGATAAATTTGGAGAATTCAAGAAGAGAATCAGTAAAGGTCCGGACTGGTTGGAAAAGGATGCTGTTTTTGAGGCTTTAAGCTCTCAATATGGAACAGACGACTGGAAGAAATGGAACGGACCGGATAATTCATTTATCGACAGGGATCTTTATTGCAGCGATAGCTTGCATGATAAGGCTCTGAAAAGGATAAACAGGATTCATGAAGAGAATAGCGAAAAGATTGAAAAATATGCCCTTGTTCAGTTTTTACTTGCAGAACAGCATCGGGAAACTAGAGCTGAGGTAAAAAGAAAAGGTTTACGCTTATATGGAGATATGCAAATAGGATATTCTTTTCAGGATATTTGGGCGCTCAGAGATCTGTTTCTAAAAAATTATTACATGGGGGCGCCGCCCAGCAGAACGAATCCAGAGGGACAGCCATGGGGGTATCCGGTTCTTGACCCCGATCTGTATCATGCAAAAAATGGCTTCGGACCGGCAATGATATTGATGAAAACACGCATAGAAAAAATGTTTTCTGAATTTGACGGTTTAAGAATAGATCATCCCCATGGCCTGGTTTGTCCATGGGTATATAAAATAACAGACCCCGATCCTTACCACTCGGTACAGAATGGAGCGCGCCTGTTTTCATCACCAAACCTTTCTGATCATCCCAATCTGGCAAAATATTCAATTGTTTCACCTCAACAAATTTCCACCGATCCCAATTGTACACGTTTTGACGATAACCGGGTTCAGAATTTGACCGATGAGCAAACGGACCGCTATGCAGTCATGCTTGATCTTATCCTTGAGCTTGCAAAGAAAGCAGGTATTTCACAGGATGACATTCTTTGCGAAGTTTTAAGCACATGGCCTTATCCGTTGCGTCAGGTTATGACCCGAAGAGGGCTGGGGAGGTTTTGTGTTACACAGAAAGCAGATCCGTTCAACTCCAGGGATGTTTATAGGAGAGAGAACACGTCTCCGCAAGACTGGATAATGGCTGGAAATCATGATACAAAACCAGTATTGCTTGTTGCAGAGAAAAACACAGGTTCACAATGGTATTCTGCGAGATGCAAAATCCTGGCTCAAGAGCTAATAGAGGAATCAGGCAGGGATGAATACTACTCATTATTAACAAGAAATCCCCGGGAGTTTCGTGATGCAATGATAGCTGAACTTTTTTTGGGGCCAGCCCAAAACGTTTCAGTCTTTTTTCCTGATCTTTTTGGCATGAAAGAGATATATAATAAGCC
>JAAYEB010000403.1 GCA_012728995.1 Fibrobacter sp.
TATGCGGACCGCCTCCCGTTTAAAGGAAGCATCATATTTCTTTCTTGTTTTCTTGGACATGAACACACCCTCCATGAATAAAAATATTTTGGTAATAGGTGTGTCCACCAATTCGGGTACAATTCATACCCCACTTATTTGCACAAATTACTCAAAATACAAAACAAGACTTTATTATTGTACCAAGTGTTTCATCTGAAAAAAGACAATATATTCCAATAGGAATGCTGAGTAAAGATTATATCGCTACTAATCTTTGTTTAATAATCTCTGGTGCGAAAGTATTCCATTTTGGTGTTCTAAATTCTTTGATGCATATGCTTTGGACACGAGCTGTTGGAGGAAAATTAGAGACACGTATCAGATATTCAAAAGAAGTTGTCTATAATACATTTCCATTTCCAATAGATGTGACGTTTGCACAAGAAGATGGCATCGTAAAGGCAGCTTTGCACATTATCGAAGAACGAGAAAAACACACCGAAAAAACCCTTGCCGAACTCTACGATCCGGACAAAATGCCTGATGGTCTTAGAGAAGCACACCATCAAAATGATCTTGCAGTAGAACGCTGCTACCGCTCCAAACCTTTTACATCCGACGAAGAGCGTCTGGAGCATCTTTTCAAACTTTACGAACAGATGATCGAGGAGGAGAAAAACAGGGGTACTCTTTTCGAAGCAGAATCAATTCCAGTAAAAAAGGCCGGTAAGAAAAAAGCATGAACGAAAAATCAATTCTTACACCGGAATACAAGCAATGGCTTGCTGAAATCAAGAACAAAATAAGATCTGCGCAGCTTAAAGCCGCTACTGTTGTCAACAGCGCTCTTATTGAGTTTTACTGGGATTTGGGTAAAATGATTGTCGAGAAACAAGCGCAGACATCATGGGGCGATAAGGTTGTAGGGCAACTCTCAAAAGATCTTCAGGAGGAATTCCCGGATTTAAAAGGTTTCTCAAATACCAACCTTAAATATTGCCGGTTATTTTATAAGTTTTACACAACAGTGTTTCAGGAATTTGGTCAACAGCCTGTTGACCAAATTGACATTAAGAATAAAAAAGGTAGTATCCAACAGTCTGTTGGACAATTTATGCAACAGCTTGTTGCACAAATACACTGGGGGCATAATATCCTCATTTTCAGTAAGTCTCAGACAATTGATGCAGCCCGGTTTTACCTGGCACAAACGATTGAAAATGGCTGGAGTCGTGATACTCTGGCATTACAGAAAAATCCCTATTATATGGGTATGCTGGCAAAAGGAAGTGTTAGATGAACGATCAAACGATTGCAATATCATACTCCGAATGGCTTCAACGCGTAAAGGAATGCATTCGCCAAAGCAGGGTCAAAGTTGCTTTAGCAGCTAATGCTGAATTAATCAGCTTTTATTGGGAACTGGGGAAAATGATGCTGGATGTTTCAGAAAAAACCCAGTGGGGAAAAAACTGGGTTGAAACCATGTCCAAAGATCTGCGTAAAGAGTTCCCTGATATGGATGGTTTTTCCAAGACAAATCTGTATAACATTCGGAATTTTTACAAATTTTACCAGGATGATCAATTTTTCCACCAGCTTGGTGGAAAAATTCCCTGGCGCCATCATGTAGAGATTTTATCGAAATCAAAATCGAAATCCGAATCTTATTTTTATATCAAACAAACGATTGAAAATGGCTGGAGTCGTGATACGCTGGCACTGCAGATAAAGTCCCGTCTCTTTGAACGGGCTGGTAAGGGTGTGACCAATTTCGCGCTCACACTTCCATCACCCCAGTCAGATCTTGCTGCTCAAACGATTAAAGACCCCTATATGTTCGATTTCCTGACCATGACAAAACCTTACCACGAAAAAGATATAGAAAACCAGTTAATCACTCATATGACAAAGTTCCTGCTGGAACTGGGAAAGGGATTCGCCTATATCGGTCGCCAGTACCATCTTTATGTCGGTGAAACTGATTATTATATCGATCTGCTGTTTTATCATGTGAAATTGCGCTGCTATGTGGTGATAGAACTTAAAAACACCCGTTTTCAACCCGAATATGCAGGCAAATTGAATTTTTATCTTTCAGCAGTTGACAGTATGTTAAAGTCTGATGGTGATAACGCTACAATTGGTATACTGCTGTGCCGTGACAAGAACACTATTGAAACCGAATTCGCATTAAGGGATATGAATAAACCAATGGGTGTAAGTGAGTTTCAGTTGACGGAAATCTTACCGGAAGATTTAAAGTCAACACTTCCCACCATTGAAGAGATCGAAAACGAGCTAAAAACAGATATAGAAAAGGAATAAGCATGCCCGATATAGTCCATGTTACCTACGGTCAGACAGGTGAGAGTACAAAAATAAATACTATGGGAATGCGCGATATGCAGGCCAGAGCATTTGAAGCCAGAGACGCGCAATACCTTCTTATTAAAGCACCACCGGCATCAGGTAAATCCCGTGCATTGATGTTCCTTGCTTTAGATAAGTTGAAAAATCAGGGTATCGAAAAAGTCATTGTCGCTGTTCCGGAACGGTCAATAGGCAGCTCCTTCTCAAAAACAGAACTTAAAAAACATGGTTTTTTCGCAGACTGGCTGCCAAACGACATCTATAATCTCTGTACGCCCGGCAGCGAAACTGGTACAAGTAAAATACAGGCATTTCATGATTTCATGGCCAGCAATGAGCAGATATTGATATGTACCCATGCAACATTCCGATTCGCCACTGAAGGACTTGATGAAACACTGTTTAATAAAACACTCATTGCTATTGATGAATTTCACCACGTATCTGCCGATATCAACAACCGGCTTGGTGAAATGCTCTGCCTGATCATGGAAAAATCCACAGCGCATATAATTGCAATGACCGGTTCCTATTTCAGGGGAGATAGTGTACCAGTGCTTAAGCCGGAAGATGAAAGAAAATTTACCAAAGTAACCTACAATTACTATGAACAATTAAA
>JAAYEB010000053.1 GCA_012728995.1 Fibrobacter sp.
CGTATGAATTGAGAGATTCAAGTACGGTTCCGTGAGAGGCTGAAGGTGAAATTCCTTGGCCTACTCGACCACGACCCCCGCGGCAGTTTATTGCAGCTCTGAAACTCCTGTTTGGGGGCGTGTGGAAAGCTGTGTATCATCCAGGTCAAGATTTGTACGTAAATATCTTTATCTTTCTCAAATTTTCGAAGGCAACTCAGCAAGCATTCTGACTTACTATACCGTAAGCGTAGCAGTTATTAATAAAGGGCGCATGCCTTGCCAGATATCATGATTTATAAATCAGATTGAAATTCTGACGTGTAATGCAGTCATAAAAAACTACTGTGAAAAAAGTTAAAAAGAATACCACAGAAGTAAAAATGATTAACTGCACGTTGCACTTAAATTATGTATAAATGAATTTACATGGCAGAAGAGTGGCTATATGAAGCCAGCGCGCGCGAAGCGCTTTTGTTCAACGGGCTTCGCCACTCGCCCAAAGTTTATTGTTTTGGAGCTATAGTTCAATCTATTTGCTTTTCCTGATTTTACCCCCCCCGACGTACCAATTGTTTGTACCATTCATATAAACAGAAAACGAAAACCGGTTATCACCAACCTGCATGTTGATAATATAACAACCAGGGGGCATTTTTGAGATATCGCAGGCATACTGTGGAAACCAGGACCCAGATTTTTGTCGATCAGTTTACCAGTCAATTTTCCCGTCAGATTGAAAACCCTTATCGCTATCTCCTTTGTACTGTGAAGTGAAAATCTGAAAGTCAGCAAATTACCTTTTAAAGCTACGGCTGGTGTGCCTGGATGCAATGTTTTTGCTTCATCTGATCTTTTATGTTTCACTCCGGTTATGTCTGAAAGGTTTCTTCGCCAGATACTGCCCCCCAGAGATCCAGCGTATATGCTTTTATCCCTTACTGCAAGGGACATGAAATTTATGCGCATGAGCCCATCATTTATCTCAGTCCAACTGTTACCCCCGTCACCAGAATAGATGACACCATTCCCCGAAGAGGCTGCAAAAATGGAGGTGCCGCTTACAGCAATTGACCTGATCGCATTTTCTGCAGGAGTATCATGTTTTGTCCAGTTCGTGCCATTATCATCGGTTGAAAAAATATTACCATAGTCACCTGCTGCAAACAGTCTGTTACCTGAAACTGCAAGCGTGCGGATATAGGTGCTGATACCGTTATTGATTTCAGTCCATTGGGCACCACTATCACCTGAGAAATAAACCCCGTTATTAAGGCTGGACACAAATAAATTGTTGTCAATTACCGCCACGTCTGATACAGTTATATCTTTAATATCTCTGTCAATTGCCTCCCAGTTATAACCCATATCTGCAGAATGGTAGAAACCGCCGCGGCTGGTACCTGCATAAAGACTGTTTCCGTATATGTAAACACAACTAATACTGTCTTTTTGAAGACCGCTGTTGACTTCAGTCCATGTAGTCCCCCCGTCAGAGGAGCGCAGAATGCCTTTCTCAAGCGTACCTGCAAAAACAAACTCTTTATTGGCAGCAAGAGACCTGATGGGTGAAACTGTTCCTTCAAGTTTAATCTCTGTCCAGCTCTCAGCGCTGTCTTCAGACAAAAATATTTTGCCATAATCACTTCCTGCATAAATTTTTTCACCACTCAGAGCCAGAGAATAAATATTTCTGCATGTAAGGCCACTGTTTATCTGACTCCAGGAAGAACCGGAATCATCTGATCTGTAAATGCCATCCGGTGATGTTCCGGCAAAAAGCGATGTTTCGTGCTCTGCCATACAGGAGATGTAACCATCAGTTATCCCACTGCATATGGCAGTCCAGCTTGTGCCGTTATCGTGGGTACTGTATATGTGGCCACCGCTTGCCCCGGCCAGTAAGCTACTGTCATACAACAGAAAAGAGTGGATATCAGTATTTGACATTCCTGAATTCACCATTGAGAAATTACTGCCCGTATCTGAAGACAGAAAAACTCCACTGTCCGAAGCTATATAGAAATTCGTATCACATACAGCCATTGCCCTTATTGAATTACCTGTAAAGCCCCGACCACTTGTTACCATCTGGTCATCTTTGAGTCGGTAGATACGTCCTGTCTCGGTTCCCGCAAAGAGAACCTTGTTTATGACACCAAGCGCCCTTATTTCGCGTACATCATTGTTGACCATCCTCCATCTGATGCCTCCATCAGTTGTAGAATAGACACCAGACCACACCATTCCCGAATATACAGTAGAACCGTTTACATAAAAGGTCTGTACATATCCCAGTCTGTCATTGTTTACATCCCACCCTGTACCATCATCATTAAACTGGTAAATACCTCCCTTTGTACCCGCGAAAATCTTATTTCCGGTCACTGCTAAACAGAAAATGTAGTCATCATTGTAACTGGTATCAATTTTTCGCCAATCTGAACCGCTATTTTATAACATGTAAACACCTCCGTACTCTGTACCGGCAAACACATTGACTCCACTCACAGCCAATGCCCGTACTGTGCCACCTTCCGGCCCTGTCTGTTTCCAACCCGCATACGAAATATTAAAAAGTATCTGGCCTATCAAAACAGCATAAACTGTTACCTGTTTTTTCATCATTTTCTCCGTTTTGAGCAATTATAGTGTGAGCTACTTATATATAATAATTTGCTATCAGAATAGTGTCAATTCAGAATTGATTCAGAATTGGGTCGGGCCAACTTATTTCTATAAATATCATTGCCTTACAAAAAGATCGTTATCGCCTTTCCAATATAACCCGCCCTGGCAGCAAAAAACCGAAAGCAGATATTCATAAGCATCACCGAACCGTTCGATGTGGTTGTAAACAAAACCGTTAATCTCTTTTTAAAACAGATTCAGGGTTTCGGGGTCGCGATACGGAAGTAATGCATCTTTTAAAATATTCCGGAAAAGTTGTGGAATATTCGGGGTTTCTGCCATTTTTGTTATCGCTTCACCATAAAGTGCAAGACGTTCACGGCCACCGAGTCTGGAATCCATGAATCCATTAGTTTTGACCACACATAGTTCGCGTAGCCGTTTTAAAAAACTGTGCTTTACCACCCAAACTCAATAGACTCTTTATCCATATCATCCATTTTTTAAAAAATCCAATGGTTCTCTCAATTGCTAACTCGGCGAAAAACCAGTTTTTTTTCTGTTCATCACACTGTTGGTTTGCATGCACTACAATAAAAGGCACCTTTCTTGCCCAACAGCCTGGATCCGTTGAACATATTCTGACGCATTTTATTAACCTGGGCTTTAAAGGAGCCAAAAACGGCCATTCTGACCATTGTTGTTGAATACAACTTCAACATTTTAATAACTTTAAGGGTTATAACAAGTCGTAAAAATCATTATATTATTATAACGGATCAGCTAGCGGTATTCTATAGAACAGAATGGGCAAACCGGTCGCGAATTAAACTGCGTATGGCATGCGCAAGGATCTTGGCAGGATTGTATTTAGAAGAGCAGTTTAGGGGTACGGGAGTCATGAATACGACTCCGATTATATTGCATAAAAAAATGCCGCCCGAAGTTTCGCGGCTATGGGTGGCCGTTTCATTAAATAAAAGGAGTAATTTATGACACGAGTCAAAAATATCCTGTTGGCGGCAGTAATCTCGTCAGGTATTATAATCGGTACCACGGCGGTTCCGCTTTCGGCTAACCCGGTTCTAAGCCACAAGTACACCGCCGACCCTCAGCCAATTGTCTGGAAAAACAGACTTTATGTTTACGCTTCCAACGATGATCAAAGCGTAAACGAAAATGACGGATATGTGATCCAGGCCTACACACTTGTATCCACCGACGACATGGCGAACTGGGTCGATCACGGCGAGGTGTTCCGTGTGCCTCGCGACTGGAAGAACAACACGAGTACTACTGGCGCCCGTGCTTACGCCCCGGGTGCAGTCGTCGGCAACGATATGGTTTACCTGTACCCTTGCGGTGCGGGAGGTCCGGTAGGGGTAGTTACCGCGCCCCGACCCGAGGGACCGTTTACAGATGTGCTTAACGGAAAAGCGCTTGCCGGCAGAGAACAGTGGTGCAAAAATTGCAATGTTGAATGGCTGTTTGATCCCGCGGCATTTATTGACGATGATGGTGAGGGATATCTTTATTACGGCGGCGCCAACGGCGGCGATAAAAACCCTTTTCGCGTGATGCGACTCAATAAAGATATGATTTCTTTGAAGGATTCTACAGCGATAACCATTATATCGCCGCGTGCCTTTGAAGCTTCTTATATGCACAAGCGCGGGAGTATATACTATTTTTCTTACGTCAACGATTTTAGTCCTCCACAGGGTGAGCCCGGCGCGGCTATCGTGTATATGACAGGCGATAACCCCATGGGCTCGTTTACTTTTAAAGGCCCGGTACTGCGCAACCCGTCTATCGACGGACGAAACATCAACAGGAACAACAACAATCACCATGGAATTATAGAATATCAAGGCAAATGGTATATGTTCTACCACGACCGCAGGGTAGCGGACGCCAATAATGCTTCCAGTGTCAATCAGCGCAATATCAGTGTGGACTCTCTTGTATACAATGCAGACGGTACGATGAAAGAAGTTGTCGTTACTCGTGATGGTGTCAGGCAGATAAAAAATTTTGATCCCTACAACGTGATACCCGCAACGACCATCAACAGGCAGTCCGGCATCAAAACCGACAGTATAGCCAACGAGGGGATGATAGTCAAGTCCATTTCCAACAATGACTGGATCCGTCTCAAGGGTGTTGATTTCGGAGGGGGAGCTTCGGGAATTACCGTACGCGCTGCAAGCGGGGCTTCGGGTGGCAGCATTGAGTTCAGAACAGGAAGTGAGTCGGGAAATTTGATTGGAACTTGTAACATCACCTCAACAGGCGGGTGGGACAAGTGGCAGGATTTCGAGTGCGATATCGACAGGGCGGCCAGTGCCGGTGTTAAGGATTTTCTCTACCTCGTATTCAAGGGGGCTGATGAGCCGTTCAGGTTGAGCCAGTATCAGTTCAACGAATTGTGTGAAAATACTCCGGATCCCACTCCGGACAACCTGGTCACCGATGGCATCTTCTCCGGTCCAGGCCTCGGTTCTAACTGGACGCTTGCAAACCTGAACGACGGCGCGGATGCGTCCGCCACGGTCAGGTGCAACAAGGCTGAAATTAACATTACAAGCGAAGGCAAGGAATCCTATCAGCCGCAGCTCGCACAGCAGGGCATAAAACTTGAGCAGGGAATATCCTACAAGCTTACCTTCAAGGCATCGGCCACGGAAAACAGGTCGATCGTAGTGCAACTCGAAAGACTGGGTGGGGAAGATATAGACTGGGGACACCTGTACAGCGAGGCTAAATCGTTCAATCTGACGAGCGAAGAAAGTGAGTGTTCGTTTGATTTCGATATGGCCGACCCGACCGATGAGAATGTTCAGCTCGTGTTCAATTTCGGTGGTTCAGGTTTGAGCGTTACTCAGAAGGTTACGATTAGCGATGTCGTGCTTCTCTCCAACGGTTATTCATCCGTCATTGGCAAACAGACACAGCGCGCCATCAGCCCGTCTGTCAGCATAAAGGGCAGGATGTTGAACGTATCGACTTTTGATAATAACCTGAAGACAAGAGTGATCGATGTGAGAGGCAAAATTGTCGCCAGATTCAAAGGGGCCGGGAATTATTCGTTGAGTGATATCTCTACCGGGAGGTATTTTATAGAGGTGCAATGTGCGGGAGTAAAGCAGATCACGCCGGTTATTTTGAAGTAGAAATATCGTAACATTTGTAAAGATATACACTGGGGTGCGATTTATCGCGCTCCTTTTTATTTGTACACCTGGCAGCTCTTGGTGAATAAAGATATCTGTGGTTAGCAAGTAGTGGCTGCTGCGCGCTTTCGGTTGTTTACGTCAGAATGCTGGGCATTGTTGCCTTTGCAAATAGTATTACTCTTTGTTCCATCATTCATAATTCATAATTCATCTGAATTCACTACTAGTTTTACTCCCATTACTATCCTGCTGTCCCCCGTCTCCCTGCGGGAAAGGGGGACTGGGGGAAGAGGTCTTCGGAGCTATTCACAGGTTTCCCACACGCCCCTCAACACTTCAATTTATTGTCTTATTTTCCTATTCCTGTTTCGAATTTCGGA
>JAAYEB010000404.1 GCA_012728995.1 Fibrobacter sp.
AGGCAAATCTGATAATGAAGTTATGCGGTTTTGTCAGAGTTTCATGACAGAACTGTATCGACATATCGGGCCGCAAACAGATGTCCCTGCAGGTGATATAGGTGTTGGTGGAAGAGAAATCGGTTACATGTTTGGCCAGTACAAAAGGATTAAGAATGAGTTTACAGGAGTTTTGACTGGAAAAGGGATAGAGTGGGGAGGAAGTCTGATTCGTCCTGAAGCAACAGGTTACGGAGTTGTTTATTTTACTGAACAGATGCTTTCAACCCGTAATGTTAATTTTGAAGGCAAGACTGTTGCGATATCTGGTTCAGGCAATGTTGCTCAGTTTGCAGTGCAGAAAGTAATCCAGTTGGGTGGAAAGGTTGTAACCGTTTCCGATTCAACAGGATACATTTATGATAAAGATGGTATTAGTGAGGAAAAGCTTGATTTCATAATGGAATTAAAAAATCAAAAACGTGGACGTATCCACGAGTATGCAGGAAAATTTAAGGCTGAATACCATGAAGGTAAACGTCCATGGGAAGTTCCATGTGATATTGCCCTTCCATGTGCAACACAAAATGAGATAAACAAAGAAGATGCCGAGTGTCTTGTTAAAAACGGGTGTATGGCAATTGGTGAGGGAGCAAACATGCCTTCTACACCTGAAGCTGTTGAAGTATTAATTAACAGTAAGATTTTATATGGGCCAGGAAAAGCTGCCAATGCAGGCGGTGTAGCTGTTTCAGGGCTTGAAATGACCCAAAATTCAATGCGGTTACCCTGGAGTCGTGAAGAAGTTGACAACAGATTGAAATCAATCATGAAAAATATTCATGAAACATGCGTTACTTATGGAAAAGATTCATCTGGTTTTATAAATTATGTAAATGGAGCCAATGTTGGTGGTTTCATCAAAGTAGCAGATTCCATGATCGCACAAGGAGTTGTTTAATTATACTTCAGAGAAACAGTCTGGATAAATTAGTTTAAAGCCGGATTTTTTAAATGTCCGGCATTTTTATTATCTTTACCTGAATCCTGTTAAAATTCATGTATCTGGCCTGTACAATGGTGTTTCGATGATTTTTAGACTGTTACCATATTAATTGCAAATTCATTGGTTTATACAGACTGGACTGAAACTGGATAGTTTTTTTGAATTTGATTATTTTTATTATTAAACTAGTATCCGGTAACACAGAAAGAATTCGGTTATAAGTATTTTTGGAATTCATGAATATTTTTCAGAAAACCAGGTTTAAAAACTAGTCAAATAATAACTTGATCGTTACCTTTTCAGACATCCAGTCAGTCGGATGCTGTCGATACAATATCTAATCAGGAGTTGTATTTACAAACCCATTTTGTTTACAAAAAAACCGGTTTGAGATATTTTGCGGTATGTAATACGAATGTGTTGTTTGTAAAATGAGTTTGCGCAATTTATTAACTCTGGAAGCTGGCAGGTTTACCAATGTTTAATCTGGAATTAATTCCGGTACCACAATATGTAATTAAACTTTTGTTGTTAGTTGGAGCAGCTATGCTGCTTCATCAGATTACTTACAGGATCTTTCTTCCTCTGTTTACAAAGGTCAGTAAGAAAACCAGATTTACATGGGATGATTATCTGATACAAAGGAAGGTAATCAGTCGTGTGTTTCATCTTTTGCCTGCTTCAGTGATAAGTTTGGGAATACCGGTAATCCTGGATGCTGATACCGAGCTGTTTATGATATTGTCAAGAGCAGTAAATGTCTATTATATAGTTACCGGATATTCTGTTTTTGCAGCATTGCTGAATGTGGTTCAGGATGTTTTTGAAGAAAATGAGATTTCGAAAAGGATAAGTATCAGAGGCTTTGTTCAGGCAATCAAGATAACCGTATTATTGCTATCCTTGATATTGGTAATCAGTCAGATAGCAGGAAAGAGCCCGCTTGTTTTTATCTCTGGTTTGGGAGCATTTACAGCAATTTTGATGCTTGTATTCAAAGATTCGATTCTTGGTTTTGTAGCCGGCGTACAGTTAACGACAATGGATCTTGTCAGAAAAGGCGATTGGGTAGAAATTCCGAAACATGCAGCGGATGGTGATGTGATAGACCTTTCCTTGACAACTGTAAGGGTTCGGAACTGGGACAAAACCATTACTTCCATTCCAGCATACGAACTGGTTTCTTCTTCATTTAAAAACTGGAGAGGAATGAGTGAGACAGGTGGACGACGAATCAAGAGGTCGATTTTGATTGATATCAGAACTATCCGGTTTTTAAAACCGGACGAGATTGAAAGACTGATGAAAATCAGGCTTCTTAAGGATTATTTGAAAAGAAAACAGGAAGAGATCAATAAAACAAACTCTTCATTGTACAGCAGCTCGGAACTAAGTATACCTGTGAATGGACGTCATCTGACAAATGTGGGTACATTCAGGGCTTATTGCGAATCATATTTACATAATCATTCCGGAATTCATCAGGAACTTACTTTTCTGATCAGGCAGTTGGATCCATCTACCAATGGGCTTCCACTGGAAATCTATGTATTTACAAATGATGTAAGGTGGGCGGTATACGAAGGGATTCAGGCAGATATTTTTGATCATCTTCTGGCAATTTTACCTGAATTTGGATTACAGGCATTTCAAATCCCAAGTGGTTCAGATCTTGAAAAATTAAGAACAGAAGCATTTTCCGTTTGACAAAATCTCTTGTTACCGAGTCAAACGAGTTCCGGAAAGATGGCCAGTGAGTGCGTTATTCGTTTTGGTATTTTGCAAATTTAAAAAAATACACCTGACTACAGTTTTTTGTGTAATGTAAAAACAACAGGAAATCACTGTTCTGTTGTAAAGGCTTCAATCCGGGTAATTCCGTATGGCAATATGTCTATGACATGAAACGGACCGTTAACATTACGTGTTTCACCCTTTTTACATCTCCACTGTAGAGGAAATTCGACGGCTTCATCAAAACTGTTTTCATCAAGATTGACAATGTTGATTGATCCTGGTAAATTGAAAATGGTTACATGTTGAGGTGTATCTGTGAGATTAGCCAGCAGCATAAGCATTGAAATGCCTTTGTAAAGCACTACACAGGCAAGCCGGGATGGATCTGAAGAGATGCAGATTTGAGCGAATGCATTGTTCATCTCACGAAAATTTGCCAGGACATGATAAACCGGAAAAACAGATTTCCCATCAGCAGGCATAAGGCCACCGTCTCCTGTGGTTTCAAAAAACGTAAGGCTCGAAACACCTCCCTTGATACAGTATATAAGGCATCCCAGGGTCCATGCAGCGCAGAACAAACCTTTTTGCCTTGGATCGTAACCATTAAATTTTTGAGGTTTATCAGGACGTTTTCTTGGACGTAACGTAACAGGTGTGATGGCACAAAGAGCTTTATCTTGAAATAGTGCCAACGACTTAAGTGTTTCAGAAAAACCGGGTAAATTTTCCATTAATGCAGCATTATCAAATGTGTGTACCTGCGGTGTGGCTGAAAAGCAGATCATATCAAGCAGACTGGATGGAGGATGATTTCTGTTAATCTCTACAAAATAATGATCTGTACCTGAGCAGATCATTGAAACAGGAGAGTGTGATTTCAATATAGTAGCTGCATTGATAATTGTTTCTGCGGGAGTTACGGGAAAACCTTTTCTGTAAATAAGAAAACGGCGAACCGGAATTTGAGTTGTATTAAGCAGTTGTTTGAGTAATTTAAGTTCAGATTCATCGGAAGAGGTGAAATAGAGAGCTAATTCTGATGGTAAAGCCAGATGTGTGCAGATACTGGCTGCACTTTCCATTTTTTTTACCACGTTTTCATCATCAAGATCGATATTTACACGAATATGAGAAAGAGAGAGGGTGTTGAGCAGTTCCAATGATTTCGGATTAAGGGTATGGTTTTCACGAAGCATGGTTCCCACATCTGGAACGTAGTGTTGATACTTGTTTCTGGGTGGGATATGAATTTCGAGAGGTTTTGGGACATAAATATCTGGTACTTGAACCGTGTCAGTTTTTAGTGTAACGGACTGAAAAATTTCGGTTCCATTTTTAACTGTAACGGGGATGGGTATTGATAGTGGGGTAGAATAGGTTTTGTATGAAGCGTCGGTCCAGTTTCGTTGGTCTTCAGTTTCGAAAGTGTCACCTGTAAATGAAATTGTTACTCTTCCTGGAGGACTTGCCGGATAAGATATGGAGCTTACATTTTTGAATATCTGCCATGGATTAATAAATATGGGAAATGTTTCTTCATGAAGAGTTTCATCAGTTGTCTCAATAGTGCATGCACGGCCTGCACAGGTATCTATAGGATGAAGAATGCAAAAACCGATTCTGTTGCGTTTAAATGTAGATTGAGCTTTTCCTTTCATTGAAAATACGATACTACCATCATCGTTCCCCTTAATTTTTCCTTCCCACGAAAAATTTATATCATCTTTATGATGTTCAGATTTGAAGGATATTTGAAACGAAGATTTTTTAATATCGACAAATGTATCGGAAATTATTGGGTTTATAGTATTCCAGAACTGGTCTCGAAGAGCCATATAGATTCGTTTTACAATTTCATGTTCACCGAATCGGATTGATCGTATCATTCCATCATGGTATAAAAGAGAAAGAGGGCCGGCTTTTAAAGAAATTGGTTCAGAAAGATCCAGATCGGTTCCATAATAATAGGTTGAATCGCTCATCAGGCTCTCCTTCAAAAGATACTGCCATTGATGTCTTTCAAATAAAAAAACAGTTCAATTGTTTGCTGAGATTCAGCAGTTTAAGCAAATTAGTTTTAAAGATTGATATTATCAAGGTATTAATTTGTGTAGAATTTTTCAAAACTGTTTTCAATATGAGTTATCAGGATCTGGTAAATTATATCAAATTTGTTTTGTTGATGCTGAATTAAATCAAAATTAAATTACTGACTGAAAATATATGCAAGATGTGATCCATTATGATCAACGAAAAAGTTTATGATAACACAAAATAAAGGAATTAAAAGGGGTGTTTAATTTTATTAATATTGTTATTCCAGGGATTGATTCAGAATGGAATTATATTGTTTTTGAATTTTGGGACGGACTATCTTTTAACTTTTAGACAAAGAACCAAAATCCGAATTAAGATTTGAGTAGATTTAACAAGTATTGGGGGAAAAATGATATCTCTTGAGAACAGATGGGCTCTTGTAACCGGTTCGAGCAGAGGAATCGGGCAGCAGATAGCATTAGGGTTGGCAGCTCTGAAATGTAATATAATTGTACATGGGAGAGAAATCTCACATTTGGATGAGACGCTTAAGGAGCTGGAAAAATATGGTATAAAAACTCATGTTGTTTATGGTGAATTATCGACAGTTAATGGTGTTGATTCGATAATAGAGGGAGTCCATAAAGGTCCGGGCTCAGTAGACATACTTTACAACAATGCAGCAATTCAAAACAAATGGAAACCGATATGGGAGATTAGCAATAAGGAGTGGCTTGAAACGTTTCAAATTAATTTCTTTTCGGTTGTTACTTTATGCAATACCTTCGCTGCAAAAATGAAAAAGCGTGGATTTGGGCGGATAATCAATCTTACTTCAGGGATAAAAGATGTTCCGCAGCTCTCTCCTTACAGTGTTTCAAAAGCATCCATAGACAAATATTCTCAGGATTTGGCGTTTGAATTAAAGGGTACAAATGTGCTGGTTAATTATCTTGATCCTGGATGGTTACGAACGGATCTCGGTGGTCCAAACGGGATGTTTGATGTTGAGACAGTTATTCCAGGAGCATTAGTTCCTGCACTTCTTGAGGATAATGGACCTTCGGGCCGGTTATTTTCGGCACAGGATTTTAAGTATTTAAAGTAGTGCAGATTATTCTGCACCACAACATTTTTTGTATTTCTTCCCGCTGCCACAAATGCATGGATCGTTTCTTGAAATTTTTGCATCGGTTCTGATAAATGGTTTTGGTTTTTGAATTTCACCATCAATGTAGAACCAGTAACCATCAATTTTTTTAAACACAGCTTTTTCATGGAGATTTTTTTTAATTCCGGATTCAGTAAAAACCGCTTCAAATTCAACAACACCTTCTGTATCGTCTGAAGTACCTTTTTCGGTACTGATGATATCAAGTTTATGCCAGACAGAGTTTTCTGACCAGTTTCTTATAGCTTTTTCATCACACTCTTTCCTTTTTTCTTCAAGTGTAGAATTTAAAATAAAATCAACAGCACCTTTAACGTATGCTGTATAACGGGATCTCATAAGTTGTTCGGCGGTTTCAGCGGGCTTTTTTTCTGTTATGATTGGTTCACAGCATGTTGAGAAAGGAAGTTTGGATCCGCAGGGGCATGTATCCATATTGTATTTCTCCTTTATATTCAAAAAAAATGAAAAATACAACTGGTCATCAATGTTATGAAAGTATCTGAACAGTAAAATTTGTTGAAAGAGTACAATTTTGGCTGAAAAACTGTTTCGGGTGGTACAGTTAGTTGTCTTATAGACAGAAATAAACCATTTTTAGAGAATGAGAAAAACAAGACGCGATCATATTGCACTTGCATTGGATAATGTAACATCCAGAGATCAGATAGCAGATTTGATCCAACAGACATCTGAGTGGGTTGGTATTTATAAAATTGGTCTTGAACAGTTCACCCGTTTTGGTCCATCAATACTGGATCTTATTCGTGATACGGATCGGCAGATATTTCTTGATTTAAAATTTCATGATATACCCAATACTGTAGCGAAAGCTGTATTATCTGCATGTGAGCTTGGGGTGGACTATTTGACTATTCATACCCAGGGTGG
>JAAYEB010000405.1 GCA_012728995.1 Fibrobacter sp.
CGTTTTATAAAAAGCCCAGCTCTTCCAAACTCCTTTCCCATACCATCAATGTGCTGAACTGATGTCGGAAACGAACCTAAACTGATAAAATTTAATCTCTTTTTAAAATTTGAATATATTTTATTAAGGAAATTCATAATTCATTATACCTGTCTTGTGTGCAATTTATATCTTTAACTTAAATGCATGATGATTACATTATGCGATCTGCTTTTAACATTATCACAGGTTTATATCTGCCTGACAATTCCTTTAGCAGATAAAACCTTTATAATTCAAAACTCAGATTATTACGAAAATGTCCTGAGCAGATTATAAGTTAATCTTAAAATCCCCGGTTTATCAAATTCTTTAAACCGGAAAAATGCAATTGTCACTATGCTTGAAATGTTGACATCAGAAAAGATGAGTATGCACCAGCATGGCTGATTTTTTAAATACAAAATTCCCTGAGATACACATTTGCCACGGTGAGAAATCATTACTATTCAGGAAAAAAGTTTAAAATACATCATTCATTGATTATAAAAAAATCAAAACAGAAAGTTTTTCTTTATATTTATAATGTATATTATTACATAATTATTTACAGTTGCAAACATGAATTACATTTTAGTACACTCTCAGAAGCGGAGTCTGTTCTATAATATAAATACGTCGCAAGTTTAAAGAAAAAATTACTCTGCATTGTACTAAATACCAAGATACTCCTGCTTATCTGAAGGGGGATTAAATGAAAAGTTATTTGATTATTTTATGTGTCGCTTTTTGTACTTTTCAATGCGCTTCAACACGTATTCCTGAATTGGAACTTCAAAGTTTCTCAAGAATTCCAATTGATCTGGAAAAAGTTGATAAAAAGGATTACTCTGAAATTTTTAATATCTTGAATAATACATATGCTGATGGTCAGGAAATGTTTAACGAGATTACTGTAATTAAAGATAATGGGCCTTTTTTATATTTGAGGGTATTCTCTGCCGCAGACGACCATACCTGTTACCGGGTTACTATCGACAGACACAGAAGTGCGATTATTAATATGATACCGGATTGTCCTCAAGATTCTTAACTATTTCCTTGAAACCAGACCGGATTGCCTATGCGACTGGTAACATAATCATACTGCTTTGCATGAAACTGAAGACAAAGATGATTAAAAGACTGATATTAAAAAAATTATATATACAGTGAAGAATTTACAGCAATGTATTCATTGTAATGTTAAATTCACAAGCTTTTAGAAACTGAAGGATTTGGCAATATTAATTTCCGAAATGAATAGCAGATGTTTTATAGACTTAAATAAGGGTATTGATTAACTAAAAAACACCAGACCTATACAACTCATTGATTTACATCGAATTACATCTATAAGAACAACAAATGCCTTTTTATAAGCCAGAAATTACGGAAAAAACTTTTGTCGCTTACTATAATCTGCTTTAAAGCATTCTAGTCTGGTTATCATTACCGACAATAACCCCCCCTTTGGCATGTCTGGTCTGAACCAAATTCGATAGCCAGGTTAGAAAAGAAAGCATATTACATTAATTAATTCGCTTTCATTTATAATAAGTTTAAAAATATCTCCTGAATTTTTGAAAACTTATTATAATATGTAGTAATATAGAAATTTATAACATTAAATGATCTTATTATGAAATATGAAAAAGTTCATTTTCTTTTTAGCTTTTGTAACCATTTGTCATAGCATAAATGCCCAGCTGACCATACATGTATTAAGCCCCTGGCGTGATGACAATGCTGAAGAACGCAAAGAAAACCTCAGAGTACAGGGAAATGAAGCTGTTGGATATTATCCCGGAACCGATATGACATCTGAGGGAAATGGTTGGTTTTATTATACTTACGACCCACTTCCACAACACAACCCTGTAATGCAGTTTGTAAACTGGATCGGTCCCCAGCTTCATGTAGGTAGAGTCGAGTATTCATATAAATTCAACATCGACAGTATGTTAGCACTTTACCCTACAAATGAGTTATGGATCGTTATCCTTGATACATTACAGCCCCCTGTAATCTATGATGTTCCACCAAACAGTAAAGTTATTAAACTGTTTAATCCCTGGCCCGACAATTCCCCTCAAATGATTATTGGTAACAATGCACCTCTTAGAATGCAGCATGATGATGAACATTGCGGATGGTATATATATTATTACGCGGGCTCTCTGGACAGACTTACTCAACTGAAATTTACCGATTATTTTCACACACAAATCTACTCCAGTGATGGAATGTCTGACAAGAGTCCCCCAATTAATCTTCAGTCAACTGCTGAACTTTATGATACCATTTATATCCTGCCGCGCCCATTTCCTTATGGAGCTCCATCAATCACTTCAACCTTTCCGGGAAGAACCGGAGATTGTGGAGTTCGAAAAATTTCAGGCCTCTTTCGGGACTGGAAACAGGATGATATAAGCTTCTTTAATAATCCAACCGGAATGAGCGGAGGAGACTCCACAGGAATGATTCTTCCAAACCTCAGTGAACCAGATTACAAACCCAAAAGAAATCCAAACAGCTCAGCCAGAAACGCTGAAGAATTAGAATCCTGGTATGAAACAATAACTTTTGAAGATGGAACCACTAATGAAATATGTGTAGATATAGAACTCAGAAAAGGTGATGACGGGTTATGGGAATATGATTCAGACTGGATAGGAGGCTTTTTTCTTATTGATGATTTTGATAATCCAAACAATATCAAGTATGAAGACAGCCGTGAAGTTGAACACAATTTCCATTTTACAATGGAGATGCACTTACAGTTCATCTATCACGAAGGCGCAGAACTGGCCTTTTATTTCAGAGGTGATGATGATGTCTGGATATTCGTAAATAACACTCTGGCAATCGACCTGGGTGGACTTCACGAAAGAGCTGCTGATACTCTTTTGCTCGACAGAGAAAAAAACCGGCTTGGACTTGTTGATGGTCAAACCTATACAATGGATATTTTTTATGCTGAAAGAAATCCGGTTGGCGCAAACTTTCTCTTAAGAACATCAATGGATATCAAAAACAGCGATGAACTCTATTATAAAGAAAAAGATAATGGAAATGGTCAATTTCAATATGATATATGGCAAAGAATTGTAAGTGAAGAACAGGGATGTGGAACAACCCGGTTGATAGATGAAGAAGGGCCGGCCAGGGTAGATTTTTATCTTGAAGGTCCACAATTTCCTGGTGATTCCCTGTTTCGGTTAACTCCAGGAACACATTTTGATGGTCTGATTGTTGACGAAAATAAATATAGAATAACTCTCGACAGTAGCAAAATTAATGGTCTTGTTTATGGCGAATACCGGATAATTTTTAAATCGAGTGTAAATGAAGAGAGAACAGGTTATCTTGTTTTTTATATCGAACCTAATCCTCACCACCTTGATATCCTGACCACTTCTACTGAATTTGATCAAAATAATGATGCAAATGTAGATACAATTGTTATACCCATAGAATCCGATTCTATTAAAATTTACTCTGTAATTCGAGATCCTTCCGGTAAATATATTCAAATCGCCGATTTTGCCAGTTGGACCAATAATGACAATAATGCTTTTTCATTGATCCCGTCAGAATCCGACCCTTCACAACAAATCATAGTAAAAAGTAAAACCGGAAACGGCTGGATTACAGTCAGCCAGGACAGCCTGCTGTCAGATTCCGTATATGTTATGGTATATGCCAAACCAAACTGGCCCATAATCAATATGGCAACCATGTCAGATAATAATGGTGATATTATTCCAGACCTTCTTCATATAACATTAAGCGATACTTTTCAAACCGGTCAGTATCTGACATCAGTTATTATAAATTATGAAGGACAGCAGTATCAGGTAGATTCCGATCTATGCACTTTAAATGGTCAATCACTTTCGATTCCATTCCAGTCTCAGTATGGAATAGACGGTACACCAACAGGCAGTGTAACAATTGAGGTCAGCGTAGATGATGAAATTGAAACCCACACAAAAGAGTTTTCAGATGGTGTTGGTCCAGGGTTAATCCAGGCAGAGGTACTTGAAAATGATGGCACTGAGGCAGACATACTTTTTCTTACTTTTTCTGAAAACGTTTTTCCTGCAACAATCATAGGCATGCAGCTTCTTCTTATCAAGGCAGAAAGTCTGGATACTGTTCCATTGGACATTTCTAGTATCATTAATTTATTTAATGACTCCTCTTTTTCAGTTATACTTTCACCCTCAGGCAACAACAGACCGCTTTCAGGTGACAAACTTCGCCTGGTTCCAGGTAATTCTGGAGGAACTATTGCAGATCTCAATCAAAACCTGCCTCATGAACTTAACCCTTCTGTTGTGCTGGGATTCAAACCCGGAGCAGCACCTGTCAGTTCATCATTCTATCAGGATATTGATGCTGATGGATTAATTGATAAGATTACAATCAATTTTAAACGCAAGATTGATCTTTTTGAATTTGATTCAATTCGGATCTACTGGAACCTCAAACACCATATTCTTTTTACTTCAGATTTTATTACCGAAAATGATACTTCTATAATTATTCATACAAACGAATCTGTAAGAGGCAATATTCCGCTAACCGGGGGGCTGATGCATCTGTCTGTATATTTCAAGGCAGTTCCGGGGGTTACCAGAAATTCTTATGCACAAGACAAGGCATCTCCGGTTATTACATCAGCAATTCTGATTCCCGGAAAATACCTTGAAACCGGTGACCATAAACCTGACACTCTCGTTGTAACCTTTTCAGAATTCGTACAACATTTTGGGAACCACCCTTTTACCTTTTCGAGCAACTCAGACAGATATAAACTCACCCTCAGTTTCAACAGATACAAAGGAGAACAATACCTGTTTCTGGTCGATGCAATAGTGCCGGATTTTATCATACCTTCAACAGGTGATACTGTACGAATTGATACCTCCGCACACCTGAGTGATACAATCGGAAATGTTCAATTAAATCCAAAAAACAGACCTGTTTTACTAAAGGTAATTGAACCTGCGCATGAGTGGCGTGTAAATTGCGGACCGAATCCAATACTGAAAAATCAATCCGTAATCATACAGGTTTTTCCCTTCGCATCATTCGATATCACTAAATATTCCTCATCAATAACTTTTTTTGATGCAGTTGGCAATAAAGTTAATTATGCAGATATGAAAATCTCAAATGGTAAATTTGATTATGAATGGAATGGAAGAAACCATTTTGGAAGATTAGTCGGATCGGGAACTTATGCCGGAATTATTACCATCAAAAAAAATAACAGTGACGTCTGGAAAAAAATGATAAAAATTGGAGTAAGCAGAAGATAATAACGATAACATATGTTAATCTGATTTTACAAAGCACATTATCCAGCGCGTTTTTCAATTCGATCTGCCGCTTGTATTTCAGTGAGAAGTTGTATCTGCTGAATCACCTTTCCATTACGCTTTCCCGGCAGATATATAATCATACCAAACTGAGAAATCAGAGAGCCGCATTCTTTCTTTTCTGTTACCGGAATGAAACATTATTAACATAACGTTTGCGAATTGGCGAATCGAGTTTTCCTTCAGTCCTGTTTCGAATTTTAATACTGACCTTTAAATAATTATATTACCTTCGCTGTATCAGATCGTATTGAAATTTTGCTGTGTTGCCCCTGAAACAGTTGTGTATTGTTTTTTTTCGTTTCCACTGTTTCATTAACCAGTTTGTGAACTCTTTCAACCTGAAGACAGAATGCTTCCAGACGAGCATCAACAATCTGAGGAAAAGGACTTCCATCAGTTTCAATCGACAAAAACGGTAATGTCGTTATATTTTTATATTTTTCTTTTTCACCTGCAAGCACATCCCTGTTCTCAACTGTAGCTTCAGAAGACATGACAGATTCAATAACCCTCGTAGGCATACATGCAAAAGGTCCTATAGATATTGCCCCATGCATCGAATGAAGAATATCCTTGAAAAAAGCGCCCGCAACCAGAATCGCTTCTCCGGTCAGTCTCAAATCAAAAAAGTTGTTTCCATATTTCATCGTTGTGTCTATGTCAATTGGCTCATAATGGTACAAACCGGATTTTGACAATATTTTTTTGATCTTTTTTTCATATGTTTTTTGAAGAATTGTTTTTGTACGAAACTGTAAATACTCTTTTACATTGAATTTCGCTTCATAAATTCCTTTTTCTACATTAAAATCACAATACATAAGCCATTCCAGAACAGGTGCCCGCCGTACTAATATATCACGCACCGCCAATTTACTTATAATATCCTTGCAGGAAAAATAATCACGTCTTACAAAAATTTCTCCCATAAGGGATACTACCTTTGCCTGGGAAAGCGGATATTTAAGGGGGATTTCAGCAAGTTCTTCAGCTACCTGATTCAATAATTTATATAGTTTTTTAGAATTGCCTGAACTGAATAATTCAAGCAACCTTTCCCACTGTTTCTCAAATGTTTCCATAGCCTGATTCCTGTCGCATGCAAGAACCAAAAGCGCATTTTTAATATCCTCCATACAATCAGTTATAATAACTGTTTTCAGGACATTCAGCGCATCAGATGTCCTCAGGCCGGCATATCCATTTTCGTTTGTTAAACTCAGCAGTGCCACATTTTCGATTCTGTTATCCTGTATATACTTGCGCAAGAATACATTGTACTGCGTAAACCTGCAATTTCCACCGCATGTAGGCATGAAATAAACCAGGTTTTCATCCTTATTTTGCCGGTTTTTCAGATGATTTATCAAACCCCCCGTAGTAAGAATCAGAGGCAGACATTCTTTACATGATGTATTCGCACGTCCGGTTTTAAGTACCTCCTGATCATAAACCGGCAATGCGGATGCTCTTATTCCCGATCCCTTAAAAACTGATGCAACCAACTCACTGGTAAGTCTTCCCATTGATGGAAACAGAAGATGCACTGATGGATGATCAAGTTGATATTTTTTACCCTGCGTAGAGATAAACACCGGAGCTCCATGATACATTTTGATAAATGCAGAAGTGAGACCGCTCTTTTGTTTCTTTGCAGATGATGAATTGCGAGATCTTTCTACTATGTCAATAAAAGCCTCTATTCTGGTATTAACACCTGCATCAGCAGTATGACTGTCCAGCTCCAGAGTCAAGGATGGTTTTGTTTTCATGAGTCTTCTGAAATATCCAAGAAGAAATGAATCCGGTCCGCAACTGAA
>JAAYEB010000406.1 GCA_012728995.1 Fibrobacter sp.
AAGATACTTTTTCGATGCATTTCTGCCTTTTTTATCTGTAAAATAAAAATACAACATTACAGGCTGCAGCATAATCAGCGTGAGGCGCTTTTTCAGCAGTTTGTATAAATAATATGTCAAGTTAATAAAGAACCCGTTTCCGCGCTCTTTTGTTTGCATCCAGTTTTCAGAAGAATGTTCATAAGTTCTTTTTCTGAAAATCAATCTTCCCACACCTGCCCAGAATAATCTCATAAACATGAAACTTATACCAATATTATCAAGCAGCATGTCGAAATTTGATGATTCCTTTTGACCATAACTGACTTTAGTATCAAAATTGCAAACATTTACACCCTGCCACCTTAACCGGATCAGTATTTCCGGATCAAATTCCATACGGTCAGATGTCTTTACATTATCAATAACCTTTATCACCTCATCAATCGGATAACATCTATACCCGTTCAGTCCGTCTTTTATTTGCAGCGACATGGTTTCCAGAACTATCCAGAAATTGGATATTTTTCTTCCCCAGATTCTGCTTTTGGGTGCTGTTAAAGGATCGAAAACCGGATTTCCCAATATCATCCGTTTGGGATATTTTCTTGCCAGGCTAATTATATTTGGCAAATCATCAATATCATGCTGCCCATCAGCATCAATCTGAATACAGTGGGAATATTTTTTATTTTGAGCATACCTGACACCCGCTTTAATTGCTGCTCCTTTACCCAGATTTTTATCCAGAGTCAACAACTCTGCATCAGTAGCTTCCTTTATTTGTATCAATGCCTTTTTTGTACTTTCATCCGAACCATCATCAATAATCAGAATATCTACTCCATAACTTTTTATTTTTTCAGTTATGGACAACAGCTTCCTGTGATGATTGTAAGTCGGAATCAGTACTATTGGATTAAACATCATCGTTCACTTTCCTGAATAGCTTTCTGAGGTCTTCAACAGAAATCTTGCCTTGTGGATCCAAAGGCATTTTTTGCACAAAACGCCAATATTTGGGAACCACTGTCTGTGTAAAATACTGCAATAAACATGATTTAAATTCCTCAACAATCATCTTTCGTTCTATTCTGTCTTTGTGTTGTGCATTTGATTCAACAACACATGCCAGAATAGTTCTATCAGAACTGCTTCGTTTGACAGTAATCGGAAAAACTTTACAAGATTTGATATTGCTGCATGTTTTCAGGCTTTTTTCCATTTCCTCAAGCGAGACCCTTTTCTCTCCAATTTTTACTATTCTGTCACCTCTGCCTTGAAGATAAAACGTGTTATTATCATATATATCAACCAGATCTCCCATTGTAAACCAACCATCTTCCGAATCTTCCAATAATACAAAAGGTGATTTAACCTGCAAAAACCCCTCGGTTGATTTTCTTATCCGTACTGATTTAAAAGACGTCCATTTTTTACCTGAATTGAGCGATTATTTTCCTAAAAAGTAAACCCTTTGCGGCTGGGAATACTTATTTTATAAGGGTAAACAAAAAACAACTTATAAAATCAACTCCTAACCGAAAGGGTTATAATTTGAATA
>JAAYEB010000407.1 GCA_012728995.1 Fibrobacter sp.
ATAACGATGTTTTTAAAAATGGCAAAAAAGACGCGAAAGTCGAGTACTTTGCAAAGATTAAAATGCACGGGGCAAAGGAGATCAGAAGCGAACTGATGGTGATGCCCAGACCACCTGCTATACTTAATATTAATGAAATCGATGGCCCCGGTTCACTGTCTCATGACACAAAAGGCGTATATGTCGTAAAAAGCTTTAACCGTGAAGCATCACAGGAGGAGAAAGACTCCCTGTCTTGGGCAGTAAAAATCAATGGTAAAGAGATAGAACGGTTTGAAAATGTTGGAGACAGTTTCGAATACACACCTTGCGCAAAATACGCTGGTGAAACAATAACTGTTCATCCATTTCTCCGGTCCCCTTCAGATAAACTTTTCATAAAAACAACGGTAGGCCAATACCTATTATATAATGGTTCAGAACTTATATGGCTTGATGAGACACATAAAGAGGTTGGTAAATGGAAAGCGTGCAGCAGTTCAGATAATGCCGATCCCGCCAAAGAGAACGGCCCGCTGCCAGAGGGAAACTGGGTTGTTTTACAGGATGCAAGAGACCAGAATATGGAAAATAGCTGGTGGAAAGAGCTTACCGTCAAAAAAAATCCCGTAATATGGGCAGATAAAAACAGGGTGGAACTTGTTCCATTTAAAGAAACCGATACACACGGAAGAGTGGAAAAGTTTTATGTTTTTGGTGGGGAGGATAGCAACAGTAGTTTACGTGGAATTAATCTGGCTGGAGATATTGTTGATTTTGTGGATAAGTTTCAGAAAAGTGGAAAGAATTTGGTACTCTTGGTGAATTATAGTGAAGTGCTGGTGATGCCAAGAGAATTACCCTCTCTGAATAATAAAGAATTACATGAAGCACCAATGCAAACAAGTGAATATGGTAAGCAATTCATAATGAAACATGAAGGATTTATGGCAAAACCGTATAACTGTAGTGCCGGACATGCAACGATTGGATATGGAACACTACTACATAAAGGTCCTGTAAATGAAGAAGATATAAATAAATATGGTACAGGAATTACTAAAGAAACTGCTAAAGCGATGTTTGATAAATCAATAATAAAATTCGAAATAGCTCTCAATAAAGCTGTAAAAGTAAAATTAAACCAAAATCAATTCGATGCACTTATGAGTTGGACATATAATTTTGGTGAAGCACAGCTCAATGAAAAGTATACGAAATGGCTCCGTGAATTAAATAAAGGAAATTATAATATAGTGCCGAGTGAAATCCAGAGATGGAATAAAATCACCAAAAACGGTATTAAAATAGAATCAGCCGGATTAACTAAGCGTAGAAAAGAAGAAAGCGAACTTTTCAAGGAGAATATATGGTGATTTCAAGACTTTTTTTTCCTTTTGTTTTCTTAATCACAATCTGTTATTGTAATTGCAAACACGGCAATATTTACGGAACATTTGATGTAATAGAAAGTATTTCGTTTCCTGTTAGTGCACTTTCTGAAAAGGAAATAAATACATATATTGGTAAACAGGTGATCATTGAAAACAGGTATGCTGTTTTCAATGAAGACACATTTTGTATCAGCCATATTGTAAAAGATACTCTCATAACAAAAACAGCTCTGAGTCAAGTCAAATCTGAGATTGAAAAAAAAACTAAAATACAGTTGCCACCAGTTTTAATCGGCATGACATTATATTGTAACGAAGAATTCTGGGAATCATTTCCTAATTATTTTCTTATCCTTAACACGAATACAATATTATCCATAATGGATGGAGTTGTATTTATTTTGAAAAGGAAGGAATGATTCTTTTGCGGTACAGACAACAACAGTAGTTTACGTGGAATTAATTTAGGTGAAAATATTAGTGATTTTGTTGAAAGGTTTAAAAGGCAAGGAAATAACCTTGTATTAAAGGTAAAAATGGAAACACCGCGAATCGAAATAATCACAAAAAAGTCTGTCTACAGGTTTCCGCTTGACTTTAAATATCAGGACAAGGGCTATCACAGCGGAGTCCGCAGTTTCGGCTCATCGCGTAATAACGGGACCCGTTTCCATGCCGGCTGCGATCTTTACGCGCCTGTTGGCAGTAAAGTATACGCAATGGATGATGGAATTTTTATAGATTACTACCATTTTTATGGGCAAACTTATGCAATGGAGATAA
>JAAYEB010000408.1 GCA_012728995.1 Fibrobacter sp.
AAAGAAAAAGCACTGTTTATCAGGGTTCATCTCCATAAAGTTCATATTCAGACATGCATGTAACAGAATCCGGGTCTAACTCAACAAACCGTTTTTTTTCTGTATCCGCAGCCCAGGCTTTGGCAATAGTTCTGACAGGACTTCTGGAATAACGATCATAGATTGCAACAACGTTATAATTATAATTTTTATATCTGCAGTCCATAAATTCCAAAACCAGTGTATCATCATATTTTGAATATTCTATTATTAATGTGTCAAGTATTGTTGATATCTGATCTTCAGTTCCAAAATTTTCTGTATGTCTAAAAAATACATACCATAAATCCCTGTTCCTGTTTTTTATACCAGCAAAAACACCGTAATCATGATTCGAAACAACATTACCTACACTTAAATCCGGATCAATATCAGTGTACTTTTTGTATTTTTTTCCGGCCAGTTCACATTTATGTTCATTATTGCAATGAATAAAAAAAACAGACAAGATGATCAGAAAAACTATTGTAGACTTTTTTAGAATTATCATAATTGTTTCCCTCTATTCAGAAATACTGTTATCCAGGAATTCAGCAGAATTTAAAAGATCTTTTCTGCGTATATAGTTCATCACTTTAACATGGAGATAAATATTGTTTGATTGTGATAAATTTTCATCATCATTACATTCTCCATTATACATTTCAAGATGAAGCATGGATAATTTATAATTTTCATGAACACCTGTTACTTTGTTGATAAACCGAAGCTGTCCGACATATCCAATAAGCTGTCCTCTTTTTATTTCAGTTCCCTCGATAAAATTAAAACCATTCCTAATACTGTCGGGAGGTATATTGGTTTCGTAAATGTGGTCATATTTTGGAGGCTGAATTTCACAATACCGGATTATCCTTTTACCATGTTTTATCTCCATGGCATAAGTTTGCCCGTAAAAATTATATTGTCTCAAGTATATCCCATCATCCATTGAGTACACTTTACTACCAACAGGCGCGTAAAGGTCACAACCGGCATGGAAACGGGTCCCGTTATTACGTGGTGATCCGAAACTGCGGACTCCGCTGTGATAGCCCTTGTCCTGATATTTAAAGTCAAGCGGAAACCTGTAGACAGACTCTTTCGTGATTATTTCGATTCGCGGTGTTTCCATTTTTACCTTTAATACAAGGTTGTTTTCATGCCTTTTAAACTTATCCACAAAACCATCAATATCTCCAGCCAGATTAATTCCACGTAAACTACTGTTGCTATCTGTACCACAAAAAACATAAAATTTTTCCAATCGTCCGTGTGTATCTGTTTCCTTAAATGGAATAAGCTCTACCCTGTTTTTATCAGTCCATATCACAGCTTCATTTTTGCCTGTAAGCTCTTTCCACCAGTTATCGTTCGGATTCTGATCTCTTGCGTCCTGCAAAACCACCCAGTTTCCCTCTGGCAGCGGGCCTTTCTCTTTGGCAGGATCGGCATTATCTGAACTGCTGCACGCTTTCCATTTACCAACCTCTTTATGTGATTCGTCAAGCCATATAAGTTCTGAGCCATTATATAATAGGTATTGGCCTACTGTTGTTTTTATGAAAAGATTATCTGAAGGAGACCGGAGGAATGGATGAACAGTTATTGTTTCACCAGCGTATTTTGCGCCAGGCGTGTATTCGAAACTGTCTCCAATATTTTCAAACCGTTCTATCTCTTTACTATTAATTTTTACAGCCCAAGACAGGGAGTCTTTCTCCTCCTGCGTTGCTTCACGGTTAAAGCTTTTTACGACATATACGCCTTTTGTGCCATGAGCCAGTGAATCGGGGCCATCGATTTCATTAATGTTAAGTATAGCAGGTGGTCTGGGCATCACCATCAGTTCGCTTCTGATCTCCTTTGCCCCGTGCATTTTAATCTTTGCAAAGTACTCGACTTTCGCGTCTTTTTTGCCATTTTTAAAAACATCGTTAT
>JAAYEB010000409.1 GCA_012728995.1 Fibrobacter sp.
CGGGCTTTTTTTTATCAGTACCAAGGAATAGTAAAAACAATGCGCCTGAAAAAGGGATTTTATCTGAAAATTAGGGAGGGAATTTAGCTGACTCTCAACGAAGGGAAAAGTTATCGGTTGAACAATAAATCTAAAAAGGAGGTGTAGGACAATATATTTTACCTAAAAAGTGGCTGGTTTTGAAGTGCCCATAAGTGGCCTATTTTGAAGTGCCCACCGACACATACATTTCAGAGCAGCTTCCAGTTTCTCTTTTTTCTTGAGCAAATCCTCTTTTGTGCCGCTCCATTCTTTAGAAGCGTTTGAGGGTAACTTTACTCCATCAATTGCAAACATGCTTCCTTCTACAAGGTCCAACTCGAAGCAGATCTGTAAAACATGACGGAATATTTTGACAATCTCCTCATGCATTGAAGAGATAAAATCTGCAATAGTAGTAAAATGGGGGTGACTGTCAGCTCATAATGCCATGAATACTACGTTCTCACTGCAAAGCTGTGCTATTCGTCGTGAATAAATAACGCCTTTGGAATAGGCAAACAGTATAATTTTTAACAATACCCTCGGATCATATGCAGGAGCACCGGTTTTATCATTGTGATAACGGTCATCGAATATGGACATATCAAGTAAATCAATCACATCACTGAGTGTATGTTCAAATGTTCCCGGTATAATCTGTCGGTCGTAGGATATCGCTACCATTTTTGTTTGTAAGTATGAATAATCTTTGTATCGAGCCATACCACTGTCCTTCCTTATTATATAAAATAAGAAAAGACAGATGTGTTTACATTAGAATTTTTCATGAAATGGAACTTTTTCTACAGTCTCGTTAGTGGCTGTTTCTGGTTGGGCTCCTTATTCCCCCGCGCTCTTATTCATAATCTTCAATTTATTATTTGACCTTCTTCAATAATTCTCTTTACGTCCAGCTATATTTTATGGTCACAAATCCCAATATGATACAAAAAAGTTAATCGACAAGAGAAATAATAGACGTGCCACTGCCATATAAATACCCATTGGTAAACATTTAAAGAAGATCATAGGGATTATTGGTATGGCCGAGAATAATATGCAAAGATAGATTTCCAAAGATGATATATCATAATCTGGAAATCTTGGAAATTGGTATAGCATAAAGAGATAAAATGAAATAAAGACAATCAAAATCTGACTTATATATTTCATCCAGAGTGTTTTTAAAGGATTTTTTAATGATGCTTTTCGCGCTATTGATATGCATTCAAGAACTATAGTTACTATGAATGCTAATGGCGAAGTAAATGCTGCTAGTAATATTATCATTGTCATAATAACATAACCTTTAAGAATCAGCTGATTCAGAAGTGATTTACTTCATTATTATTTTCCTAATAATCTAATTTCCTATTCTTAATTCCGCGCGGGTCTTTCTTTTTCCGCCCAACCAGAAATTGCGCATAACTCCACAGACCCCGCCATATGGCGGGATCTGTTACCCTGTTCTAATATAAATATCTCGGTTATCCCTTACAAAAATCAGGGTATCACGAATGTTTACCTGATTATTACAAAACTGTAGTTATCGCGCCATTCTATACATCCAAACTATCAAGCGGACTCTCAATATTCCTCAAGGATTGTTTGCTCACATGGGTATAAATCTGAGTCGTCTGGTGGCTGCGGTGGCCAAGAAGTTCCTGAATATAACGAAGATCTGTTCCATGTTCCAATAGGTGGGTAGCAAAGGAGTGGCGTAATGTATGAACTGTAGCAGCCTTTTTGATTCCACTATTTTTCAATGCTCGGGAAAAAACATTCTCAATACTTCTGCCACTGTAGAGTCCTCCGGTTTGCCCGCAAAAAAGATAACTGCCTGGTTTATACTGTTCTATATATTCCTGTACAATAATTGCAGCTTTTTTTGAAAAAATCGTGTATCGATCTTTGCGACCTTTCGCTTTTCGTATATGGATCTGCATCCTGTCAAAATCAAGGTCTTCAATTTTAAGATGCACCACTTCTGATAGGCGTAGGCCGCCTGAATAAATGAGGTACATGATACATCGGTGTTTAAGATTGCTTATCGTTGAAAACAGCAATTTCACCTCCTGTTCACTAAAAACGACAGGTAACCTGTGATCACCTTTAGGCCAGGGCAGATACTCTTTTTTGATAATTCGATGACATACATTTTCATAATAAAATTTGATTGCATGGATTACCGCCTTCTGAAAATTTGCAGATTTTTCCGAATCTTCGGCTAAGTGAACCAGATACTCATAGATCTCCTTTTCAGTAAGCTCATCGGGTGAACAATTATAATACTGAATAAAATGGGAAAAATGGTACGAATAATTTCTTATGGTGTGTTTACTGTACCGCCTGGACTTTAATAAATCGGTATATTCCTTTGGAATAGTAATGTCAGTATCGGTATCGCAGTCCTTACTTTGTATATGAGCATAACCAGAAAAAAGTTTTGAAAGATATTCCAGATAATCCGGTCTGAAAGGGATACACCATTTTCTATCTTCTGCAAGCCATGTTCTTCCTTGAATATTTTTTACAATTTCTATCAGTTTCTCATCAAATTTGAACGAAAGTAAGACCGATTTAATACCATTTCTGTTACTTACAGCAACTGCTATTGTGGAATGAATCATGCTACCCTCCTGAATTTCATGTTTGATCACTATACAATACCTGAAAATTCCAATATCAGTATTGTGGGGGGGCTTTCATACTCCTAAAGAGCTGGTTGCGGCAGGTAAGAAGTAGTAATCGGACATAAAAGCAACTGATATAGAAGAAAAAATATTGGAAGGTATTTGCCGAATGTGTCCTCTGAAAAACACATATCACAATACACTATTTCTTGTGTTTGCAGCTAGATCTTTTAGGCTCCGGGTTTGACCACAATCAATGAACATCATAAAAGGGGAGAGATAGTGTACAAATGGTCTCGGTAAGAAGCGGTTTTAGTCTGCCTCCAGCGCGCCATCAGTTATTTGAACCGCACAGCCACTTTTAGCGCTTGCAGTACAAGTGCTCAGTACCACTCTCCAGGTACTGTCCGGAAACAAATCCTTGCAGCTTTATACTGTACTCTGATTACGAAATTCCTGGTAAAAAAAAGGCGAAATTGATCGAAAAACGCACTTTCATTTTCTCTGTGGCTCAAGCGGATACACCTTTCCCCCGTCACGGTCCCGGAGATTTACGATGGCATGGTTGCTTATCGTATCTGCAGCATACCAAACTGCCGGGTGGGTGTTTATATTGAATGAGATACATATCTGTCACATCCACTGACAACTCAATAATGGTTTGAGTGATTTTCTGAAGTAGCTCTCAGACGGCTTGATCCCAAAAGTCATGAGCTTCAGTTAATGTAGTTGGACCCTTCCCGGTTTTCGGTATAATCCCTTTTTTTCAATCAAAAAAAGCATCAACAATTCAGGTATGGCCTCAACAGTTGCGCATGTACTATGCAAAATAATAATGTAAGGCATCGCAGTAAAAATGATACGCGTCAAAGTAAAACTGATACGCATCGCAGTAAAAATGATGGCTTCGGAAGTTTCTGATATGGCCTGCGCAGTCGGCATGATGCCACCAGCAGTAAAAAATGTGCCTGTAGGAGAAATTGGGAAAGGCCCCGAAGTTTTAGGGTATGACCTTAGTAGTTTAATACTGCCACCCGCAGTAAATATACCTGGCATCTAAAGTTTTCTAAATGCCCGTCGCAGTTCGCATAATGCCGTCAGGAGTAAAAATAGCCATCCCTGATTATTAGCAGGCAATCATACTATACATATTAAAATGCCTCAACTGAATTTTATATGCCTTCAAAGTTGTTACTAACTACCCCCGAAGTTTCAGGGTATGACCATGGAAATTTTTTTCCGGCAGGTTCA
This sequence comes from Fibrobacter sp., assembly GCA_012728995.1. GTDB lineage: Bacteria > Fibrobacterota > Chitinivibrionia > Chitinivibrionales > Chitinispirillaceae > JAAYEB01. Next base: position 3,906 of record JAAYEB010000409.1, read on the forward strand.
AAATGTGCAAAAAATCGGACTACTCCAGGGCAATTTTAGAAGATGATTGGGCTTATGGATTTGATACAAACACGCATGGTTCCCATTTACGCACTAAATTAATCCTGAAAATTATCTGATTTTCATTTTCTTTGATACATCGATGCATAATGGTGAACTGTGCCGCCACCTGGATACTATAACTCGCGTTTCTTTCGCGTTCCGTACAGGTGGTCTGCACAAGTGATTTATTGTACTGTAATTCACGTTTTCAAGATCTCACATCTTTCCGATACTGGCACAATACTTGATTTACTCCTCCGGTTTCTACTGCAAACCCGGAGGACATCATGCCATGTTCCAACCCGGTTCGCAAAAAGAAAAGACCGGGCGCGGTACGCTCTTCTCCCAGGCCAAACCCTGTTCCCCGCCAAACAAAAAAGCCGCCCGGCAAGTTTTATCGTCCCCGAAATCATGAGACACCGTTTTTTAAGGTAGTAAGAGATCATTTTGATGAGTTTGAGAAAGTCTACCCCGAACGGTATCAGGCAAAGTATGGTTATTGGAGACCGGTAATCCGCTCGTCTATTACTAAGTTTCTTAAGTGCGGCAATCTCAAGGAAGGGTTGTCAGCTTCGCTTCTGCTTCGTAAGGTTTTCCGGCTTTCAGCCGTACATAAATTATAGCCTTTTGCGATTTCCGATAGCTGGCGATCATGAACTCACCGCCGGAAATCCACGTAACTTTGAGGTGTTCAAGCCGCTTGATTTTCTGGCTAATGTGACACAGCATATTCCTGATAAAGGGGAACACCAGATACGC
>JAAYEB010000410.1 GCA_012728995.1 Fibrobacter sp.
ATCATTCACCATTCATAATTCATCAAGAGATCACTCCGGTTTCTGGCAAACTATTACATTATTAAAATCGTAATATTAACAGGATGTTTGGAGATTTACTGAAAAAGGATTTTGTATTATGAGCAAAATCACTGATGAGATAAAAAAATTTATAGAACGTATTTCAGATTATAATAAAGAGATTAAATATTTCTTTGAAGAAGAAGAGAATGTCGGAATTCCCAAAAAGAGTCTGGAAATACAAAAAAGATTTAAAAAGCCTAGACATGCGAAATGTATGACTGATGTTAGAAAAAAAGAGTGATAAAAAAATGTTTCAAATTGGTGTAATTTCTGATACTCATGGTTTATTAAGACCCGAAGTATTAACTGAACTGGAAAAAGTAGATCATATCATTCACGCCGGAGATATCGGTGGCAGGGAGATTCTTCAAAGACTCCATGAAATTGCACCGGTTCTGGCAGTAAGGGGTAATACAGATAACCCCTGTTTATATCCGGAATTAGAGAGTTTTGATATTCTGGAAATTTACGATTTTAAAATATATGTTCTTCATAATCTTGATTTTCTTGATCTGGATCCATATTGTTCCGGTTTTCGGATAGTTGTGTACGGCCATTCTCATAACCCACACAGCTTTTACAAAAAAGGTGTGTTATATCTGAATCCTGGAAGTGCTGGACCCCGAAGGTTTAATTTACCAGTATGTTTTGCGGTATTAAAAATTGATAACGGGAAAATTTCCGTAAGACATATTGAAATCAGTAATCAGAAAACAAGATCATGAAAGAAACTCAGTATTTCACTTGTCCATGGTATAATGATATTTTCGACACCTGTTAAAATCAGCACAAGTTCCAGAATAAAAATTAAACCAGATAAAAGCAGAAGATTGGTAATTGCAAATATGAATCCTTGCCGGACACAACTGTTACGCCTGCTGATTACCAGCCTTTGTCCCATTGATAATAAAAACTTGCCCACATTTACCCTTCATTAAAAATTGATCTGCGAATAAGTACAGCATCAGAACCAGGTTTTACATTCTGGTCTGACATTGTCAGGATAATCACTGATGATGAATTAGGGGTCAGGTATGCGATACAGCCGATAAGGGAAAGACTTTCTTTTGTTTTCTTGTCTACAGTTTCGTAAACTGCATAAATATCTCCCAGTTTCACACCATCATCAGATCCTCTATCAAGAATAAGTGTCTGAAAAGGATAAGTGCAGACTGATTCTTCTACTCTTAGACAAATTTTCCCCTTTATTGCAATATCCGGTTCAATCAGGGAATCGATACTTTTTGCAGGAAAATTTTGTTTAGGAGCGATTCTTTCTTTTCCGGATATTACATCCCACATTTCAAACAGCTCCGCTTCAACCTTGTTATAAAATACTGTAGTAACCCGCGCTCTTCCAGTCCTTTTTACTAAATTAGCAGTTTTTCCATTAAACCGAACAAAGCGTATAGATTTAAAAATATCTACAGTGTCGCCAACCTGGTATTTGGCATCTTGTAACAATCTGGCAGAAAATTTGTCGTAAAGATAATAAGATTCTTTATCTGATACCTTCTGGATAATACCATTGCCCGGATAGATATTCCCCGAAACATCTTTTTCTGTCCAGAGAAATGGAATTTGAGAGAAAAATTTACTGCTTAACAGATTGTTTTTCCGCAAAGAAGAATAAATTATCGTGTCTTCCATTATGTTATCAGTGTGAATTGTATCAATAATTTCAGAAACTGTATCAATAGCACCTTTGGTATAAGAAACCAGAGATTGAGATACAGTATTTGAGGATTCATTAGATGAAATACCAGAACTATTTCTTTCAGGAATAAAAAGAGGATCTCCGGGGTAAATCAGATCTGGATTATGTATATAAGCATTGACATTCCAGATTGCAGGCCATTGAAAGGGATCTCCCAGAAATTTAAAAGCCAGATCCCAGAGGGTATCATCTTTTTTTATAATATACCTTTGATTCGTTTGCTGATTAATTGAACTGTTTTCAGTATTTTGGGCATAAATACTTTCTGAAAAAAGAGTTACAGCTATAAACAGTATTTTCGAAAAATTTAATTTGTTCATAAGATAAGATTATATTTTGATTTCATCTCATTGTCAAGATTGCAGACCGTGTATACTACAAACAGGGATGGTCTGGTTTATATTGACAACAATAATCAGCATAACGTATTTACATCAAATGTTTTGAAAGGGAATTTATGTTAAAAGAAACAAATGATTTAGATACGATTAAACGAATAAGTGGCGGAATAACAGCTGCTCCTCATTTTTTTGCCTGCGGTATTGAAGCTGGAATAAAAGAAACCGGTAAAAAAGATCTTGCTTTGCTTTTTTGCGAAAAGGAGTGTACTGCGACTGGTGCTTTTACAACCAATGCCATCCGTGCATCATGTGTTGATTGGTGTGATAATCTGCTTCCCGCCAGTTCAATAAAAGCTGTTGTATGCAATAGCGGATGTGCAAACGCATGTACAGGAGAAAAAGGTAAAAAAGATACAGAAACAATGGCTCAAATTGTTTCTGATAATCTTGATATCTCCAAAAAATCTGTTCTGGTAGCGTCAACGGGTGTAATCGGAAAATTCCTTCCCCTCGAAAAAATCAAATCAACAATGCCGCAATTAGCAAAAATTCTTTCTACTGACGGTGGAAAACGGTTCGCTTCCGCAATTTTGACTACAGATACCACAATCAAGGAATCTGCTTTTTCTGTAAAATGTAACGAAAAAAGATTCACTATTGGCGGATGTGCAAAAGGATCGGGCATGATTAATCCCAATATGGCTACTATGCTTGCTTTTATTACAACTGATGTTTCAATACCATCCGAAACTCTGTCTGAAATCCTGAAAAAAACGGTAAATAAGACATTTAATAATCTTACTGTTGATGGAGATACGTCAACCAATGATATGGTACTTGTTCTTGCAAATGGAATGTCAGATGTTCGAATAGATAATATGAAATCCAGGGAATTGTTTGAACAGGCTTTATATGAAGTATGTAATGATCTGTGTAAACAGATTGCTGCTGACGGTGAAGGGGCAACAAAAAGGGTTGAGATAACAGTTACGGGAGCTGAAAGTGAAAATGATGCAAGGACAGCAGCAAAAGCAGTTGCCAATTCCAATCTATTGAAATGTGCACTGTTTGGCAATGATCCGAACTGGGGAAGAATCGCCTGCGCAATAGGTTACTCAGGCGCCGTTTTTTCAAAAGACAATATGACCATCTCGCTATGTAAGATTCCGGTTTTCAGGAATCTTCAACCATTACCTTTTGATTACAATGAAGCTGGAAAAAGACTTAAAGAAAAAGTGGTTTCTATTGATATTGATTTAGGTTCAGGTGAAAGTAAAGCAGTTGCACATACGTGTGATTTCAGTTACGATTATGTAAAAATCAATGCCGAATACCATACCTGAAATGGATATTTACAGTATCATGACTGTGCCTGATTGATATTTTCAATCAGGCATTTTTAATTTCATTAATGGATACTGCTGCACAGGCTGCGCCAAATCCGTTGTCTATATTTACAACCGTTAAACCGGAGGCGCAAGAATTAAGCATTGCAAAAAGGGAAACCAGCCCATTAAGATGAGAACCGTATCCTACGCTGGTTGGAACACCTATCACAGGACACGATACATATCCTGCAATAACTGATGGAAGTGCTCCTTCCATACCTGCAATGGCGATAATTACGGATGCCTTGTCGAGTTTCTCACGGTGTGCAAAAATACGATGAATTCCGGATACACCAATATCAGACAGCAGAACCGTTTTGTGGCCAAGAATTTCTATTGTTCGTTTACACTCTGATGCTACTGCTGAATCGGCAGTACCTGCAGTACAGATAACAATTTCGCCTCTTGTTTTTCGAAGTTTCCAGGCACCGGATTTAAGCCAGAAACAACGGGCTATGTGGTCGATTTTAATCTCAGGGTAATTTTTTTGGACTTCAACTATAACTGTTTTGTCTGCTCGTGTTCCGAAAACTGTTTCGTTATGTTCAATCTGGTTTTTGATTATAGCAATTACCTGCTCCGGTGTTTTATTTTGACAAAAAATTACTTCCGGATAACCTTTTCTTAAAGCCCTGTGGTGATCGACTTTTGCGAAACCAAGATCCTTGAACGGAAGATCTCTTAGTTCAGAAAATGCTTCGTTTACTGAGATATTATTATTATGCAAATCAGAGAGTAATTTTTTTAAATATTGATTATCCATCAAAGAAGTCCTGTACTGAAATATCTTTCAGCCCGATCGGGAAGGATCGTAGCAACAAGAAGATCCGGGAAATTTTTTGCAATTTGTCTGGCAGCCCATATATTTGCGCCTGAAGAAGTGCCTGCAAGTATTGAATTGCTTTTCGCAAGTTCTCTGGTTGTGTTTATAGCGTTATCATCTGTAACTTCAATTACATCATCAATCATGGAAACGTCCAGAATATCAGGTATAAACCCATCACCAATACCCTGGATTTGATGAAGTCCGGGTTCATGGCCCAGCAAAACACTCTTTTTTGCGGGCTCTACAGCAATAATTTTTATAGAAGGGTTATGTTCTTTAAGAAATTTACCAACCCCCTGAATAGTTCCACCGCTTCCGATGCCGTTTATAAAAGCACCTATTCTTCCTCCACTCTGGCGCCATATTTCCGGACCAGTAAACTCATAATGGGCCAGCGGATTATTAGGGTTTTTGAATTGATGAAGAATAAATCCGTTTTGTTCTTTTGCAATCTTTTCAGCACGTTTTACAGCTCCTGCAACTCCCTCATTATCTGGTGTAAGAACAAGGTTACCACCAAAAGCCCTGATTATATCTTTTCTTTCACGGCTCATCCCTTCAGGCATAACAATGTCAACTTCAAAGCCCTTTGCAACACCTACCATTGTAACACCAATTCCGGTGTTTCCCGAAGTTGGTTCTACGATTTTCATGCCCGGGACAAGTTTTTTGTCCCGTTGAGCGGCTTCAATCATCGATAAGGCTACCCGATCTTTTATACTCCCGCCAGGGTTGAGAAACTCTGCTTTTGCCACAATGTTTTCTCCCCTGAGTGCTATTAACGGAGTATTTCCAATCAGATCAAGAATGTCATTGGCTTTCATGGTATGTTAATCTTTCAATTATTATTATTGTATTTTCCGGCATTTTGATAAAATGTAAAAATACGATAACATTAATTAAAATAAAACAGTTTTTGAACTATAATGGTTTTTGTTTGATGTTCATCTGGCAATTAAAAATATTAGATAATCATGTTGCCGGGCATTCGGCATACATGAATGGTTAAAATACATTCAATAATAGGCTAGTATGCATTCGGGATGTGTAAATAAAAAAAGCCGGACAAAAGCTGTCCGGCTTTTATAAAATTCGAATCAAAAAGTTAACGTCTGCCAAATTTAATTTCACCAGAAGTTTCCAGAGAGCCTTTCTCATCAAAAGATTCAGATACATTATCTGCATTTGTATTGGTATCTGAAATCTGAGAAACACTGTTTTCATGAATATTCTCTTCATCTTTAAGCATGCGGCGTTTTACCACTACCTTACGTCCATGCTGCAACTCTTCAGATTCAAAATCCTGAGGAATAATTTCAGGTAATGACCCTGTTTTCTGAACTGCGGAGTTATTAGAATTCACCTTTTTGGAAAAATCATTTTTATTTGAAGAAGAAACTGCATGATCAGGCTGGTTTCTGTCATGCCATTTTCCACGACGGTCCCGACGATTACTGTTCTTGTCTCGTCGATGGTTATGATCTTTCGAAAAATTTTCCTTGATCTTCTTCCGTGCAAACTCCTGATCCCGTTCTGCATTTTTCAGTTTCAGGTTAATATCACGTAACGATTTCTCAACCGGATCTGTAGAAGAGTTTCCGGAAGGCTTCTGAATTTGAGTTCTTCGAGTGTTATCCTGTGGTGACCGTTTATTGTTTTTATGATCCCTGTCTCTTCGGTTCTTATGACTGTTATTATGAGATAAAGATACTTTTCTTTTAGCCAGTTCCCGTACTGATTTTAATGTACTGAGGATAAGCACTAATGTGATAATTTGCAGTATAACGACCAGTGTCGTAATCATATCTGCTGATTCCATAATTATTAATTCTCCATAAATGTTTTAAAATCATTGTATAATCGTGTGAGTTCGATTGAACGCGCCTCAATAACTCAATCATAAATCTATTCGCGCGTTAATTAAAAAATTTTATCATGCATTTTGTTGTTATACACCCAGTTGCCGTAAACTGCATGATTCACTATATCTTGCCTTAAACCTCCTTTTAAAATGTGATACTCACAAATCTTTTCCATAATCTGCTTTCGCATATACGGAGCATGTGCTTATATAAGCTTGAACTTTTCAAAGAGCGAATCTTTTTAATAATATAACCGGGGTTTTTAAAAGATCCATAATCCTCTGATTTATTTAAATTCTGTATCAAGGATTTGTATTTTTTCAAGGAGCCCGGTAATAGATTCAACCTTTTTACATATTACGTGTATCTTGCTCCAAATGAAAATCAAATTTAGAGAAAAAAGAAAAAAAACCAGAATCCAAAAAATTTTAATAATTTCCATGGGGAATCTCAGGAAGGTTGTTTCCTTATTACTTAAGATATTTTTCGCCTGCCTTCGAGGCAAGCTTCTTTGTAAAAAAATCAGGACTTAAGCAGATTTCTAATATGTTGTGGTAGCAAAAATGCGCCCGAATGAATCTCCTCATTATAGTAATGGAACCGATTTGCAGATTTTTCATAACGCCCTTTTTCAAAATTGTTCAGAACCGATTCTTTTCTGGTACATGCTAAAAAGCTGCAAATGCCCTCAGGAAACGAATACATAGAACAAAGATAAGGCTTATAATACTCAAAATAAGGAGAAACACCCCTGATAGTTTTCCTAATGAAATTACTGTTCACAGTCGGAGAATCTGTCTGGAAAACTGCAATACCATCTTCTTCCAGTCTCAATGATACAATCCTGTGAAAATCATCAGTTTCAAGAGATTGAACCGGTCCGTTAGGATCATATGAATCAACAAGAATCAGATCAAACTTTTGATCATTTTTTTCAAGATAATCGTATCCATCTTCAAATATAACCCGGGTTCTTTCATCATTGAACCCCTCAGCAAGAGCAGGAAAAAAACGCTTCACAGTCTCTGTAACCATTTCATCAATATCAACAATTGTTACAGTCTTTACAGTTTCGTGAATTAAAACCTCCTTAAGACAACCCCCGTCACCACCACCGATAATACAGACATTTTGGGGATTTTTATGCATAAACAGTGCAGGATGCGAAATCATCTCGTGATATATACACCCATCTGCTTCAGTCAATACAATCGACCCCCCAAGGCATAGCACCAGTCCAAAACTATATGTATCGAATACTTCAATCTTTTGAAATGGACTTGAATCACAAAAAACAGAGTGCTTTGCTTTGATAGTTAATCCGCTCATACCATGAATCAGATTTTGTAACCAGATTGATGATCCGCTTTCAGGATGGAAATTGATCGTATTCATTTTTTATATCCTCTCACACTATTCAACAACAACAATTTTTGCTTTTGGAAATCCATTGAAATTTGAAGCACTTGCAGTTGTATATGCACCCATGGATTCAAAAACAATCATATCACCAACCTCAAGCAGCGGAAGACTGATGTTTTCGTAAATCACGTCTATTGAATCACACGTAGGTCCGGCCAGCACCGATGTATATCTCTGTCCGGTTCTGTTTATGTACATTGGATAATCAGCATGGTCATACATTTTACCGGAAAAAGAACCATACATCCCTTCATCAAGATAGTACCACCACACACCATTACGTAAAGAACGCCCTATGACCTTTGACACCAGAGTCATCGACGGACCACAAAGAACTCGTCCCGGTTCAGCTATAATTTTATAACTGCTGAAATATCGTTCCAGATGTTCATTGATTGGACGGCAAAATTGAGCTGAAGGTAAAACGGGTCTTAGATAACTGATAGGGAAACCACCACCGATGTCAATAATTTCCATGTTGATTCCACTCAAGGCAGCTCGTTTGAATATATCCCTGCAGTATTCCAGAGCTTCAATATATTTAAGTGAATTCTCGTTCTGAGATCCGGTATGAAAACTGATACCCGCAATTGATAAACCTTTTTTGTCTGCTTTTTGAACCAAATCCCACGTTAATTCAGGTGCAACACCAAACTTATGTGATAAATTTACAAGACATCCCGGATTCTGTATGCTCATCCTGACAAGTACCCGAAGTTGTTTTTTATACGGGATTAATTTTTCCAGTTCGTCTTCATTGTCAGCAACAAAAACTGAAATGCCATAATCCAGTGCATATTTAATGTCTGAATCCCGTTTGATTGGATGAGTATGAATACAGCGATCTGCTGTAATGCCACATTTTTTGATTACATCAATTTCTCCATTGGAACAAACATCAAAAAAGCTGTTTTCATCATTGAGTACACTTATGATGTCAGGATTGGAATTTGATTTTACCGCGTAATACAAAGAGACTCCGGGAAGAGCATTTTTGAGATTTCTGTATGTTTCCCGGAGCCTGTTTACGGACAAAAACAAGACAGGAGTCTGATGCTTTAAAACCAGTTTTTCTACAACACTGAATTCCATATAAAAGAATCTGCTTTTCTGATATCAGGAAATAAAATTATCTGGAAAATCCGGATTTTTATCCGTAATAATACGTGCGCGCCGCTTTAATATTTGGTTTACATAAGGGAAAGCTGTCTGCATGGACAGGTGTGTTTGTGGAGAATACACTTTCAAATTATTGATGCCATATTTTTTAAGCTGCTTATCAATAAATTGTGGTTTGATAGTCGAAACATCTGTTTCATCGGAACTTAACGAAACAGACCACAGAACAGCATACATCTGTATATAAAGATAAAACGGACAAACATGTTCAAAAGTTGACGAAAGAGTTTTGTTGATACATGCAAACGCTTCAGGGCGTGCCACAGGAGATTCTGAATGCATTACAAAAATTCCCTTGCCGTTTCTCATCGCTTTTTTTACCATTCTGAAAAAATCTCTTGTGTATAGCATTTTGGAAGGTCCGAAAGGATCTGTCATATCCATGATAATAATGTCGAATTCACCGGGATGTTCATCTGTGTACTTTCTACCGTCAACGATATTTACATTCAGTCTTTTGTCGTCAAAACATCCGCCATGGACTTTTTTCAGATATTTTTGTGCAAACTTTATCACACCCTCATCAAGTTCTGCCTGCTCGACTCTTTTTACAACAGGATACCTGAGAACTTCACGGGCAATACCACCATCACCACCCCCGATAATCAGAACCGATTCCGGTTTGGGATGAGAACAGAGAGCCGGATGAACCATGGGTTCGTGATACTCAAACTCAGTTTTTTCTGCTACCTGGGTAATATTGTCAAGTAATAATACTTTTCCAAATTCATCGGTATCAATAAGCTGAATATCCTGAAACTTGGAGCGACTTTTTTTAAGGATTTCATTAACCGTGTAAAAATAACCGAAATTTTGATTAAGAGCTTCAGTGAATATCTTTTTACCGGTGGCTTTAAGGGGAATATTTATCCCCGTTCGAAAATGTTTCTGCATTCGAAAATCTCCTGCATCTCTTTTTTTAATAGTGATTTAATACGACCTCGTTCGTTTTTTGTCATTTTTTCGGATTCTGGTCCGAACAGATAATTTTCCATTTTAAGATTCTTTAAAACCATCTTTGTGTGAAAAATGTTATCAGATACGATATTTATATCATAAGCAGTATATTTTTCAAGCAGCTCATCAGAAACATAATCCTGAATTGAGGTTATATCATGATCAATATATATCTTTCTTCCATTAATGTCTCGTGTAAAACCTCTTACCCGATAATCCATCAGTACTATATCAGAATCAAAACTGTCTATAAGGAAGTCCAGGGCGCGTAAAGGTGAGATCATTCCGCAGGTAGAAACATCAATATCAACCCTGAAAGTAGATATTCCTGTATTAGTATTGTTCTCAGGATATGTATGGGCAGCAATATGGCTTTTATCAAGATGAGCCAGAACACCCTCAGTTCGAGGATAATGCCCCTCATTAATCAGAACGGTAACACTTGCTCCGCGTGGATCATAATCCTGAGTAGATATATTTACCACCTTTGCTTCTATAATATTGGTTACTTCCTCAAGGATACATCTTAATTTTTCCGAATTATACTCTTCATCAATATACTCCAGATAATCAAGTTGAGAGGCTTTGGAGCGAGCATAACAGATGTCATAAATATTGAAACTGAGTGATTTGGTAAGATTATTGAATCCATGAAGTTTGATTTTTCGTCCCCGGCATCTGTTTATCATAAGCTCACCTCCTTACCCGAATCGAATCATTATAATGAAAGTAAAAAAATTTCGAATACTTACGTTTAAAATTGATAAAAAACGAAATCTTCGCCACTTTTCCAATACCATCCTTCAGAAAAGTTAAAATGTACTCAAAATAATTAAAAAAGGTTAAAATACACTAAAAACAGGTGAATCCAAAACAATCAATTGTATTTATTACAACTCATTGATATATAGTGGTTTGTATCCACGGTACCGGTTGGAAAAATAATTTATGAGAATAACTTCAGTCCTTTTATTTGATTCAATGTTTATGATCATTCTATCGGCAAACAGTCTGCTCATATGAATACCCCGTCCAGAATCATCAAGCAGACCTTCGCCAGCGATCTGACGGTCGATTTTATATAACACGGTTTCTTTTGTAAGGCGGCCCTTGTAATCAGTTATTGAAACTCCATATTTTTCTTTATCATAGCCATATTCAATTTGAATATACTCATCCGGTTCAAGCGTAATATCAGAAAATTCCTGATATTTCTCGGTTCCATCTTCAAGCACCGGTGCGTGATATATCGCATTGGTTATAATTTCATCAAGAATAAGTTTCATATCACCAGAAGTACCAAATTTCGTTTCAAAATTTTCTACAATAGATTCCCGAAGTTCCCTGCCGTCTTTGGAAGAACAGATTAAGGATTTCTCCAATACCATTTGATTTTCAGATAAATAGCGTGATAATCCAAAGATATTACTTGTCAGAAGACCATTTATAATGGAATCAAGCTCAAGGAAATTAAAAGGAACAGTTTTAGGAATAATATTGGTAATACAGTAATCTTTAGCTATCCTTATATAATCATCAATATTGTATGCGGTAATCAATGCTGTCTTGATACCTTTATATAAGGAACGGATTTTAAACAAAAGCTCAGGACCGTTGATTCCCGGCATGTTAATGTCAGAGATTACAAGATCGAATTTTTTACTTTCAAGAAGTTCCAGAGCAGCTTTTCCGTTTTCAGCTGTATCAACCTCATATTTGTTCTCCAGATAATCCAGAAGCATCATTCTGATCGCTTTTTCATCATCTACAACAAGTATCCTGAAAGGTTGTTTTTCAGACATTTTTTCCATCTTATCCTGTCCTGATTTATTATACATTGTATTTTCGTTCTATTGGTAATTTTATTGAAAACCTGGTTAACCCGTCAATTCTTTCAAAGAAAATTTTTCCGCCATGTTCCTCAATAATTTTATGTGAAATACTTAAACCGAGTCCGGTTCCCTGTCCTGTCGGTCTTGTACTGAAAAAAGGATCAAATATTCTGGAACTGTTTTTTTCTGGAACGCCGATTCCATTGTCGGATACAGTAATCAGTACTGTTTTTTCTTTTTGTCTGCAAGATGATATCTGAAGCAGACCTTTGTATTCCTTTCCAATACTTTCACATCTGCTTTTTTCTTCCTGTATTGCCTGAAGCGCATTGGTGACAAGATTTACAATTACCTGCTGGATTTTTGAAGGATCGCAATCAATTGGCTGCAATGAATTTTCAAGGTCGTACTGATATTCAGTTTCTGTAATGCCTTCAAGGTGAATCGCGTTTACGGTTTTAACCAGAAGAGTATTTATGTTAACCTTAATGTTGGCCTGATCATGCTTTCGTGAAAGGTGGAGTAAATCGTTCATTATTCTTGTAGCTCGTGATGCCAGATCGGCGATCATTGTTATTCTGCTAACAGCTTTCTCGTTAAAACCATATTTTTCTGGCATTTGAAGAAGATTGACTGCGATCCCGGAAATACCGGACAATGGGTTATTCATTTCATGTGCAACTCCGGAAGTCATTATTCCAATACTTGCCAGTTTTTCAGACCGGACTAATTGCTCAAAGAACCTCTTTTCCTCAGTAACATCTCTTATGCGTTCTATAACCCTGATAATTCCTCCTGTTTCATCGAAAACAGGAAATGTCTGAAGCTCGTAATACCTGACTTCATCATTGCATCTATAGCTTACAGTTTTTTGGGTAGCAACATTTGCAGTTTTAAAAGTTTCCTTTGCGGGACATTTATCACAAATCCGGCTTCGGTTTTTGAATACCTGATAACAGTGCTTGTTCAGAATGCTTCTTATGGGTATACCTACCGAAACAGCATAGTTTTTATTTACCCGTACTATTCTGTAATTTTTGTCTATAATACAAATCAGCTCAGAAATCGCATCAAAAACCGTCTCAAGTTCTCTTTTGCTGATAATAATCTGGTCGGAAAAAGTAACATCACGTTCGGTGTAAGTGTGAAACTGTTTCAGTTGTTCCACTTTCTTTTGAAGTCTTGAATACAGAACAAGCAGAACTACAATTGCAGTTACAAAAACAAAACCGGCAGTAAATAATAAATTCATTCCGCCGATACCTTTCCCTCGTTTGATAGAAAAGTTGATGTCAATAAATTGTAAGACAGGAAACAGATTTCTTAAAAGACTTCGTTAATACAGTATGACATTATTTCAGTCAAGTTGCAAGGACTAAGAATAATTATGAGTGGTGAATTATGAGTGGCGAATTATGAATCGGGGTCGGAACTCGGCGTCGGAATCGGAATCGAT
>JAAYEB010000411.1 GCA_012728995.1 Fibrobacter sp.
CGTTTTGTACGACGATCTCCCTTTCCCATATTTCCTCCTGTTTAAAAGCATTAAGTAGTTTCAGAATGTTTTATTATAAAAGCTCTTAAAAATACATTATCCATAATAAAGGTGAAATGATTTTTCTTAGAATTATTGAGCGGCATATTTATTGCATTGCTTTTAATCTTTTTAGAATCTGGCATATAGTACATTTCTTTAAAGGATAATACTCTGCAAAATCTGTACACCGGATCATCAGCGGCAATTCTTTTATCCCGACAACCTCTCAGGCCTTCAGGCCAAACTTTATGGATTAAAAAATGTTGTGACGCAGTAAAATGGGTTAAAAAGCAAAAAACGCCTCTTTATACCTCGGTTGGAATGCAGACATGGGAAATGGTTCTCTTTCTTGCATCTAAAAACAGCATTAATCAGAAAATTGTTATTCCTGCATCAAATCAGGATTCTGTATTAAAAATTTCCGATAATATAATTAATCAATTCAATCTGGATCCTGGAAAAGTACAATTTATTCCAATTAACGATGATAAAAGTTTCCAATCAAAAAGAGATTTTTTTATACTTAACAATGCTGAAATACTTATTCCGGTTTCAATTAGAAATAAGGGAACCTTTGAATCATTTTTAGAAAATTCACAAACTCTAGTTGTTAATAAATTCCAAACTGATTATATCAAAAGAGAATCTTTACTAAAAAATTATTACTTTCATGAAAACAACTGGAACAAAAACCCTCTCATTTTCAGGAATGATTACCTGTTTCACTGGACCCGTTCAAGTAATAACTGCTGGCCCGGAGAAAAACTATACGATTTTTATTCATCGATTCTAAACTCTGAAGTTTTCCCCCGAAACGCTTTTAATACCTTATTGAACATTCTTGATACTAAATGCATCTATGGTTCTTCACGACATATGCCATCAAAAATTAAATGTGTTTCTTTTACAGGAAAATCGCCTGTTGATTTTCTTAATTTAATGAAATGGAGAACACGATACATGGAAATGTCCTATGAACCTTATGGAATAGGCATTTCGAAATCTTGTACAGAAAAACTCGGAATTAAAAAGGTAATCTATTGCAAAAAAATTCCAAAAGGCAGTTTTGACGAAAGATGGTTTTACCAGTCGGATGGTAAAAAAACTGATTGGAAACAGGAGGAGGAATATAGATATAGAGGAGATTTTTCATTTTCAGACATTCCGCCAGAGTATATGATTTGTATCTGCCGATATCCACATGAAGCGGTTTTCATTGAAAAACAGTATAACATCAAAACGATTCATCTGTTTGATTCTTAAAAATCAATTTACAAAAACCTGATTTGAGATGAATATTGTAGAAACATGTATTGATTTCGATATTACAGGACTGTTCAAGTAAAATTCATCAGGGGAGTTTTGCGGTGTGCTCAATGAGACACGGCCATGGCCATACGAGTTTCAACTAATACTCGTAAAAAGATCACTTGTCTCATTATGTAATATTCAATGGACAAGAATTTTATTCAGCAATCTGCCATTTTTAAAATCAAGTGATACTGTATATACACCTTTAGGCGTATAATTCAAATTTATAATATCCCCGTCATTAACATTTTTACGTATTATCTGCCGTCCATTCAGGTTATACAAGGAAAGAACACCCTCTTTTGGCAACTGGATTTTTAACATACGTTTGGTACAATTAATTGTAACTCTTTGATTATCCGGATTTTTTCTGATCAATAAAATTTCCGGGATACCCAGTAACTTTTTCATTGCTCCTGATGCATTTACTTTTCCTGCTCCCCATCTGTTTACCGGTTCAACTATTTTACCCGTGAATTCATCATTTATAGCTGTTTCTTGTAAGATCTCCTTAATATCTTCCGGTGTTAAATCAGGGTCCGCCTCAAGCATCAGTGCAACAATTCCAGCTACAATTGGTGATGATGCCGATGTTCCGGTGTTAGATCCATACCTTCCATATTTATTGGGATAATCCGGCCATACCACTATCCCTTCATCATCTTCTACCCCTTCAACAAATCGACTGACAGCTCCGATAACAGACCACCCCGGAGCTGTTATGTCTGGTTTTATGCGCCCGTCAACGGTAGGTCCTGAACCTGAAAAATGGGTGAGATTCCCTGTATTACTACCCCGTGGTACGATTTCGCCATTCCATGCTTTAATAAACGATCTTCCTACATAAGCTCCAACAGTAATTATCCTTTTTGCAGTTCCCCCTGTTTCGTTAACATTGTAAACTTTATCAGATCCTTTGTATCCTTCAATTCCCAAACTGGTTAAAGTTTTTCTATATCCGTTCCAAACATGAGTTGTCCCTGAAGCTGCTTTTATTTTAACTCCTGTATACAATTGTGAACTTGTTGATTTTGAGAGAATAAATAGATGTGGTTTACCATTTAGTGCATTTGATTTTTCACCCATGACAATTAAAGAAACAGTATCAGTTTTTTCTGCTATGGAATCAAACCACTCCACCATATCTTCAAATTCATATTTGTTTTTTACAGGCACATCAGTGTTATAAATTATAGATAAACTATGTGTATCAACAATTTGAACGGAAGCTGATATTGACTGCCCCTTGTCTCCCCAAATATCCATATAAGAGTAATACAAAGGATCTTCATATACCGGATAAGCCCAGGTACCTTTTGATTCTTCTTCAGAAAACGTAAACATGGTGTGCGGAGCAATCGCATAATCATTTCCTACAGCTCCAACTATGACCCGTCCGGCACCGCTGATATTATCAATTTTCTGATCAATTAATGATGTTCCATCATGCGGGCCCAGTCTTGAACCTATGCTTAAATTTATAACACATGGCATTTTCAATGAATCTGCTATAGAAGCGAGCCAATCCAATCCGGTAATAATATCATTATCTTTATATGAACTTCTGACACCTGCAATTATGACCTCAGGTGCAATACCATAATAATTAGTTGAATAATCTGAACCGGCTGCAAAACTGGTCATTAGTGTTCCATGTGTTGTTAGTTCACTGAGTCCTGCCAAAGAATCATTTTTTAACTGATAACCGGTTTTAATAATACCAAATCCGTAGCGGTTATCTGATGATGCAGTATCGGTCTGGTCCCAAAGGGCAACAAATCGTGTCTGTCCATTTAAGTCGAGAAATGCCGGATGATGTATATCAAAATCGGCATCAATTATACCAAACAATACACCCTTCCCGGTAAAATTCCCTGGAAGATCAGATGGACGCGTTCCATGAACTTCATCCGTATTTGTCAGTATCCGTACACTATCCATCTGAAATTCAATTTTCTGAGACCGTTTTATATATTCAACACCCGATATATTATCAAGACTGGATAATATTGAATCCGGACAGATTATTGAAACAATATTTCCCGACCGGGAGATAATCCGACACTGTTTCGGAAGATTGCTTTCAATAAAGGAGTCTTCAACAAGAAGTGTCAGCCGATGATGATTTTTATTATCAGATTTTTCATCGATACATTGTGCAGATTTTGGTATATATTTCTTTAAGTAATCTGAATTTATATCTGAATTTAAGGTACTGCAATAAGATACCCCGATCAGGCAAAAAACTGTTGAAATGAAAACTCCTGTTATTTTCATCTTAATCTCTTCCAGGTTAATTGAAAATGAAACGGAAATATTACAGGTAGTATTTTCCTTTTTCAATATATTAGTAAAATAAGCTTATTTAATTTGAATGTCTTAAAATTCTTTATGTCCAAATACAGTTAACATGTTTTTTCAATTAAACCATTAAACAATACATTTTTAGATATGGCATTAAAAAAGTTGCTAATAACAGGTTGTTCCGGGTTTCTAGGCTGGAATATAAGCACAATAAACTCCGAAAAATTCATTATTACCGGCATCTACAACTCTTCTTTTATAAAAATACCGAATATTCAGTGTGTAAAATGCGACCTTACAGACTATCAAAGTTTAAAGAACATTTTTATCTCGATCAAACCAAATGCGGTCATTCATTCTGCAGCCATAAGTAATACAAATGTTTGCCAGACAAACCCGATTTATTCATATGAAATAAATGTTAATGTTACGACTAATTTGGCAGGATTGTGTGCGGATTCTGAAATTCCTTTCTGTTTTATATCAACTGACCTTGTTTTTGATGGAAAAAATCCACCTTATAA
>JAAYEB010000412.1 GCA_012728995.1 Fibrobacter sp.
AAAAGTAGATTTGTGCCCGTTTAGAACATGAGAGTAAACCTGAAGACTGAATGAAGAGCCGTATGTGGGAAAGCTGCTTGTACGGTTCCGAGAGGGTTCGGGCAGGTAACTGCCCGTTCTACTCGACGCTGCTTGCTACACCTCTGAATTTTTGTTAATGTGGTTTTTCCGAAATGACATTGCATTGAAACCAAAGGAAAAAATGATATTAAAAGGTGATATTCTGAATTATTAAATTAGCTTCTGAATAATGTTGATTCAAGTAAGGAGATGTTTTATGTTATATTCATAAATTATAGAATCTTTCAGCAGAGATATAACCGAAATTGATTTCGGTATCAGATACCGGCTCAGGGGTGTTCACAATCCGGAAAACTGTAAGATGAAATCAATGATAATTAAAGGAGGTTAATCATGTACCGACGACAATTCTGCAAACTGGGAGCTGCAGTTGCAGGAACACTGGCAATTTCCAAAGCAGTCATGGCAGGTGGTCTTTTCAAAAAAACTTCCGGAAATAAATGGGCTGTGGTATTTGGAAGCGAGTGCGGAAGCACAAAGGAGTATGCAAATGCGATCAATGAAGGGCTTGGTGGAATTGCCGAGGTCATTGATATAGAAAAAAGTACACCCGATGTTAATGACTACGATTTTTTTGTAATCGGTGGATGGCGGAACGGAAGTTCTGTTAAACCCAACAACATAACGGCTTTTATATCCAGCAACAAGGATATGCTGAAGGATAAAATAAAAGGTTTGTTTTTGGTTGTCGGAAACAATGGAAGCACAACGCTCAGCGATGATATAACCTCTTTTCTTAAACAAAACCTGATAACACCTGCAGGTGTAAACGATGATATCGGGAAAGTTTTTTTCGGTCGTTCCGAACCTGCATGTAATGGTTTTCCGATGGCGTACGATAATGTTGATCCCGAGGAGGGCAGGATGTTTGGTCAAAAGATTCTTGCAGATTACACATCAACTCGCTATTCTGCCTCGGGGGCGAGAACCGGTTTAGATCTTTCGTGCAGCTCCAGAATGTTGGGCCGTAATACAATCATCAAGTACTCGCTTCCACAGGCAGGGAATGTACTGCTTACGGTTTGTTCAGTAAATGGCCAGAGATTGGCGACATTAGTATCAAAACACCAAAATGCTGGTTTGTATAAAGTGACATGGGACGGCGGTAATCTTGCTCCCGGGTATTACTTGTATCGGTTGCAGGTTGATGGAAAGATTGAAACCAAAACAGCACAGATTATGAAGTAGTTTATGTTGTTCAAATATTGGGTGGATGAATTAACTAGGGTACTCTGCAAATTTAAATATTTGATATTGAATCAGGTTGGAGATAGTTGATGATCTATTCAGAAACAGGATTTGCTCACAATTATAGAAAAGGAATAATGAAAACTAGTTTCTCGTTTATAAGTTTGGTGTTCATATTTTATTTAATCGGTTGTACTCCAGTTGAACATGATTTGAGTGTTCTTGAAAAATTGGAAATCAATAAAGAGATTTCGAAAGCATTGAAAAATAATCTTCCAGCTTTGGTTTATAAGGTAACCAGCGGCAATCTTGATTCTCAGCAATTGGAAGAAGGCAAATCCCGGTTGGTTCTGGGTTTTCCATATATGGTGAGTGAAATGAAACTAATCAAGCCCAGAGAAGTGGACTGTCAGTCGGAAATTGAATCATATCTTAATGTTAACCCTGAATATATTATTCCTGTATTTACCAATAAACAACTGGTGTGCAAGCTTCATTTCTCCTGCTTTATGCAAGTTGGGAATGGGGAATATGAATACGAATTAGATTTGGAAAAATCAATCAGGGCAGACAAGTTGACTAAAAATAAAAACAGAATTGCAGAGCATGCGTTTAGAGTGAAAAAGGAGAGACCGGTTTTTGTTGAATATTGTCCGGATTCAATTCTTTTTGATCCGATACGTTTTTATTTTTTTCAGTCTGAAGGTATGAAAACAGCTCAGTTTGTTTCTGAATATGATCTGAACAACCTGACCGGTAGTTCCTGCATTGTTATTGATTCGCTTAACAATGCGATGGAGGAGTACAGTACTTATTTTAGTGGATGGATCGAATGTAATGGAAGATGTAAAGCAACCAGGATAACTGGAGATGAAGATTCTACAGTGAGAGCTTTATTCAACCAGTATCATCTACATCCCATAGCAGGTGAACCTGTTGAAAGATATAGATATTTGGAGCATGAGGGAAGTTTTTATAATCTTTGTGCTATTTCACACCGCATAGGACTTTGTCCAGAACATGCATGGGGAAAAACCGTCAAACAGTTAACTTATGAGCTCAAGGAAAAAGCCTGGCCGCAAAATTCCAGCTATGGGGTTGCATACATATATGATTCGAGTATCATTGGAGCTACTTTAAGTTTTTCGGGATATGGTGGTGGTCCGTCAGATCTAACGCAAAGGTCTTGTCTTCGTCCAGACCGTTACAGCTTTCCCTGTTGTATTGCGGATGATATTGATTCAATATGGGTGGCTGGTCCCTGGGATAAAAGTGAAAAAAGGCGTTGCTGGATTCACAAATTATGTATCAGGGGGCATAAACATGTTCTGGATTTCACAAAACTTCTGTCGCAATCAGAGGAAGCTTCCGGAGAAGTAAAATACAAGATAAATGATCCTGTAGATAAATATTTAATAATGATTATACCTGAATTGAGCGATTATTTTCCTAAAAAGTAAACCCTTTGCGGCTGGGAATACTTATTTTATAAGGGTAAACAAAAAACAACTTATAAAATCAACTCCTAACCGAAAGGGTTATAATTTGAA
>JAAYEB010000413.1 GCA_012728995.1 Fibrobacter sp.
AATGAACAAAATTCAGTTTACGATTTTCTGAGTACCACTATAAAAATAATATTCCGAAATCCCGTTTTCCCGCTAAATTTCAGCAATTTTAATTTAATGAAGTAAAAAGAGATCAGGAGTCCTGAAACTACACAAACAAGAATGATTGTTACCGGTATTTCTCCCCCTGCATCTCCTTGCAGGGGGCTGTGGGGGAGGGCATACCTGATATATAAAGCAACACTGTTTTCACATGAAATGAAGTTTTTACCGGTAATCAAAAAAACGTTAAAAGGTGGCATTCGCAGTATTTCAAACAAGTGTTAAGGTTTGTTGAAATAAATTTAACGTCTGCCTGATCAGAGTGTTGTGAGTGTATTAAGGATGTAAAAGTGCAAACAAAAGTGCTAAAACCCTCGGCGTGTTTTTTAGATAGAGTAACTTTCCCCATTCAAATTAAGCTATGACCACTCCAACATCACACA
The DNA here is from genome assembly GCA_012728995.1 of Fibrobacter sp. GTDB lineage: Bacteria > Fibrobacterota > Chitinivibrionia > Chitinivibrionales > Chitinispirillaceae > JAAYEB01. The sequence goes on from JAAYEB010000413.1 coordinate 465, forward strand.
TTTTGTAAAACACTCTTTTCCCGATTGATTTCGATCCTCTGTTTACGGGCATTTATCATCCCCGATTTTCTCTTTTCGATAATCTTCTTATCGACTCCTGTATGTCTCTGATTTGGAGTGACAAAACCAATTCTCCCATGATACCTGTTGTTATAGAAATCAAAAAACACACTGAAATATGCGATCGCTTCAATGTCATCGACAAAAGCATCCGGGTACCTCGCGTACCCTTTAACAATTAAAAAAAGTGATTCGATAAAGGGATTATCGTTAGGATTTCTTGGACGCGCAAACTTCTGTGCAATTCCCAGATCTTTACACATCTTCATAAATGCCTTTGCATTCATCTGTGTACCCCGATCATTAATCAAATCCGGCAGCCTGACATCGATATCATCCAACCCTTCATTTTCAAGACCCTCCTGTAGTTCCATCCCCTCCTTATGGGTCATACGCCAACTTATACGCCAGGAAATCACCTTTCGGGAATATTCATTTAATAGTGTGTAAAGATAGAGAAATATGCCCTTTACATTGGTATGGCAATAGGTAATATCCCAGCGCCGCTGCCAGCGACGGACACGATGAACACTTATTCGAAGCAATGCACACACACGTTTCACCTTTATTCCCTGGATAACTGAAATAGCAATAATTGCAAGTATCTCTTTTTTCTTTTCGGCAGTACATCGTTTTCCGGAAATAGCACTATCTATTCCCCATACACTTTTTTTTAAGAATCGTAAACTCTATGGCGAGTTCTGCAAGTGCCTTCTCTTTTCTACTCAGTTCTCGTTTCAGGGACTCATACGCTTCCCGGGTCGCTTCATCGACACACTTCCTTTTCCGGCCGGGATGAGACTGGCCTAATGCCTTGATGGCACCATTACGGGCAATTTCCTCAAATCGTTGTAGGTGTCTTGCCATTCCAGTGAACAGTATGTTTTCCGTTCACCTTGCTGTCGGTAGCAACAGGTTCCTTAAAAAGGATTTTATCAGGATAACTTTCACTTGAAATTTCCAGATAAATCTCCTCTTTATCACAATTGATAATTTGATACTCGACATCAAGCTCTTCTGCACCAGGAGCGAAATGGGAATTAGCAGAAACAATCTCGATTTTTGCATCTGATATAATATCAATTACTTCTTCAGTTATCTTTTGTACTATCCATGCAAGATTCGTTATTGGACATACACCAGGCGAAAAGTTTCTTTCTGCTGAAGGCTCGATCAGATTTCCCGTTAATACACCCTTTTCATAAAAAAACAACTCTATTCGCCTATCTTTCTGTGAACGATATTCAAAATCAGCCGATTTGGAATTACATTCACCACATGGATAAATACCTTTCCCGTTATACCCTAAAGATATTTCGGGCAGTGTATCTGATCCAATCAGAGGCTTAACTGCTGATTCTATGTAGAAACGATATGTTTTTAAAAAAGCTTCCCATGTTTGACCACCAACAACACCATCAACTTTTATTTCACAATTAAAGTTTATATTGAAACTATCTTGAAAGCTTTTTACAGCTTCTTTTGTTTTCTCGTTTATTTTATTGGTTATTTCGCCTGGATCACAGTTCCAACTGTGTTTTTCTGACAGTGTTTTAAGTATTGTCTGGTAATCCTCAACTTTACTTTTCACAGTGATTTCTTTCCAGGTACCAGCATCATCATTAAGAATAGCCAGATATGCTTTACAACGAATTTCTGAAAGCTCAAAATTATACTCGTTTTCACCGGATCTGTCTGTGTGGCCAAAAATTACCAGTTCCTTATTTACATTTTTATGAACATAATTAAAAACCGTAGCAGCAGATTCAAGAAGCCAGCCATTACTATCCAAACATGGAACAGCACTGTTGTGGTTAAAAAGAATATCTGGAACTTCGATGTAATTAACTAACAACTTGTTAGTTCTTATAATTACGGTATAGTTTTCTCCAGCCTTGATCTCAAATGGTAAGCCCTCTTTTGTTTCTAAATCAATAACGATTTCTTTGCTCATTTTTTTAACACTTTTGCTCAATTGAGCTTGTGGCATTTAATATTTTTTTGGCAACAAACAATAACAAAATTCTTTTATATGCTTTTCTGTTTAAGCTTAGTGATTATTCAAATTATATTATTAAAAAGATAAAACAAAGTAGTTTTACGTTCAATTATTTTTTTTATATCATATTTCTGTTTAATTGCTTCATTCGGACTGTTATTTGTCCTATTGAAAATCTATAAAAATTGTACCATATTATAAACGCGTAAACATAAGCGACAAGGGAAATTATGAATCTTTTAACACTGCTTTTACAAATGCTTCCACTTCTTGTTTTTATCATAGCCGATACGGTATTTAACAATGTTAAGGCATCAATTATTATAGCTGTTATTTTTGCAATCGGGCAAACAATTTTCTTTTATCTGAAGACCGGACAATTCGACTGGTTCATATTGCTGGATGTAGGCCTTATTGCCGGACTTGGCATTGTTTCGATTGTTTTAAAGAATGATCTGTTTTTTAAAATTAAACCTGCAATAATTGAAGCTGCTGCGATTATCTTTTTTCTTGTATTGATATTTTCACCGGATACATTCCT
>JAAYEB010000414.1 GCA_012728995.1 Fibrobacter sp.
CTTAGGTGCTCTTATCTGTTTGGTAAGAGCACTTTTTTTTATCTGATCAATTTTACACCGGAATAAAATGAGAAAACTACCGGATTTAATCTGAGAATTTATCCTGAGATAATTTTAGAAACTACACCAATAGATCCATATCCTGAGACAATTTTTAAAGCAGTATACAATAAAGACTTCTCTACCATATCAAATTCTTTTAACGGAATAAAACAAAGCATCAGTTTTTCATTTGCTTTAATGCTGCTTGTCTTTAATGGTCCTATTGATCCATTTTTAATTTTTCGTATTTCGAATCTGAATTTTCTTTGCCATCCAGTACATCCGAACAGATAACATGCCGGGCAAATGCTTTTTTTTATTTCATCTTCATTTTTTAATTTATTTTCATCAATTCTGCATGATTTTTCAGATGTCGGATCGCAAGCATACCCATCCAAACCGCGTATAAGCGCTTCATACCACCAACGGAAACTGCCGATCAGGCCAGTTGGGCAAAGCTTATCGCCGCTTCCATTTTCATCTCCGGTCCATATAGGAGTAAGTGCATTTATTTCGATACTTAAAACATCAGGGTACATTTTTCTACCTTACATTTAATATTTTATTAAATACTTATTTGTCAAATTTATTTTATCATAAAATCTACACCTCAATATTTTATATATCAGCCAGATCAAATCTATTCTATACAGCTTTGAATTATTAATTAGGCGTAAGGTCATATATGTATTCATTGTGATAGTCTAGGAAACTCTTTGTTTCAGCCGGTAGTTTTCTGAGATGTAATTTTGTAGTAACCCCTATCCTGTTCCAATCTTTTTGTGTCACTCTATTTGAAAGCATTATTTTTCCTGTATGTTCAAACCCAATATATCCATTATCAAAAAGCTTGTCTAAAGTAGGAACTAATAATAATGAATTATATGGGTTTATTCGTTCGTTATTATCTGATAGTTTCCAAGGTTTAATGTGAGAAGCTATTAAAATGTTAATATCAGTAAAACCTGTTACGCTGCATGTCTCCCAAAGTTCAATTGCCCGGTTTCTATATATCCCCTGTCCTACCCTGCTTTTTACAATTGCCTCTCTTTCTGTTTCCGGAATACCATATTGAGCCTTTATTTCCTCAACCATATCTGAACCATTGATTTTTTTGTCGATTAATTCAAATGTAAATTTTGAGGGTCTCTCGGAGAATAAATTATAACTCCTGAGAACAGCTTTTCCTTCATAGGTAAAATCTTTGTGGTGTTTGTCTCTATAAAAAATATGGATTTGATCTTTTCGATCTATAATTCTTTTATCTGTTCCATGGCCCTTTTCCCCTTCCCAAAAAAGAATATCTGAATCAATATGATCTTCATATTGGGTAAGAGTCTCCTGCTTTTCTTTCGTGACAAAGAAAATCAAGATATTCATTCCCTGTGGAGTAAAAACTCCTCTGCTTATTGCATTAAAAGATCTATAACCCCAAAGCTTTGCTAATGCTGGCCTGCTATATTTTTGACCAATAATAATTGCTTCAAAGTTTACCATTGTACATTTATTTCTTATGTTAAAATCTTAATTTTAAACTTTGATTGTATTTCCGGTAATCTTAATACACTTCTTCCCTTTAATAACGGTATTTTCCAGAAATAACCGTATAAATATTTATCAGTAAATGTCTGTATTTTTATTCTTTGTTTAAAAAAAGGTTTGCTGGTCTGGTGTTTATCTGCAGATATTCCTGTATATTTAACCGTTTTAGCGGTTTTTGATGTGGTTTGGAGAGTGAGAATAATGGTGTTCATGGCAAAAATGAAATCGAAAAAAGGAAAACTATTAACTTATTTAAATTAGTATTGGAAAGATATATATGCAAAGAAAAGTGTCTGAATCACCGATTGGCACGGATTATTGGATTTCACTGAAAGATATGGATGATTACAAACTATCAATACTTATCAGTGTAATTCGTGCAATCTTCCCAATCCGTGATTCAGATGATGTTTTAAAGTTTCGAATCTCTTAATCTGCATACTTTTGCTTCGATTGGCACTGATTATTGGATTTCACCGAAAGATATGGATGATTACAAATAATCAATACTTATCAGTGTAATTCGTGCAATCTTCCCAATCC
>JAAYEB010000415.1 GCA_012728995.1 Fibrobacter sp.
ATCAATTTCATTGATTCTCAAGCTGTCCACATTAACAATACTCAATTCAAAAGGGTGTCCAACCAAACCATTTTTAAGCAGATTTCCATTCTCAGCCTCAACAGAAAATCAAAACATCCGGATCAGGAACATTATACAATGAATCTTCTGTGTTATTAGTAATTTTATCTGATCATCCGGGTCACAGAGCGTACTATGTGATTTTTTATATAAGATTTTATGGGGCGCCGAGCGCACACGACCCACGCGGTAGCGTGTTGCGGCTCTGTAAATCCCTCTTGTGGGCGTGTGGAAAGGTGTGTATAGTCCCGGGGTATTAATTCAAACGTTATATATCTTTACTGGTTATATCAATCTATAGTAAATGGCGGAGAATAATTCGAGAATTTTTTTGTTTCCTCCATTTCCTTTTCTACTTTCCTTAAATATATCTTATACCCACTACTTTCAGGTATTTCAGTAAAAGCTTTTCCACATTTTTTAAAAATTTCTTTTCTTTGATTACTATTTTTATAACCAGGTACAGATTTAGCGAAATATTCATCCAGATAATAATACGAACCGCAATCTTTTTTCATAACAGCATACAAAATGGATTCTACCTTGTTCTGTACCGATGTGTCACTTGTATCCTTAAAACGTTCTATCAAAGCCCAATAGATCCAATATCTATCAGAGTAATTCATTGTATCAATACTGTTATATGTTTCAAGCATGTATTGGTACCAATTCGGTGATCTTTTGACCAACACTTTTATCCTTCCGTAATATCCTGATTTTCTATATTTTCTGTAGTAATCAATATCCTTTAATAAAAACTCTTCAACATCTTTATCCCAAGTAATACGCCTTGTTACATAAAACCATGCACTTTTAAACATTTCATAATCTTCTGATGAATAAGAACTGTCAGGGTTTTTATTTGAAGCAATATTTATTAAAAGTTTTCTTAGTGTTAGTGAATCGGTTTTACAAAAATTATGATTCATAATTCCCAATAACTGTTCAAATGATTTTATATGCATTGATGCTTTATCTTTTAGTACAAATCCTATTTCTTTTTCTGTGCATTCATTTTGTTTTATTGTATCTCGTTCTATATTGCTGTTATCTTTCGATAATAAGATACTATTATATATTAATATTAAAGATAAAATACGTATACATTTAATAATCATTTCTGAAGCTCCTGTCTTGAGAATCTACTATTAAGTAAAATAAACATTCGCTTCATCTCCCGTTGTATTAAATCCAATGCTGTACCTATCGGAAATTTCAGATAGTATTATACTACTTGGAAGACAATATTGGTGGTGAATAATTTTTCAGATCCTTTTCTTTTTTTAATTTCAAATAGGTATTATATGCAATTTCTATATCTTTATATAGTTCGTATTTTGAATTAGTTTTTAATTTTTCTTTTCTTATATTTAAAAATTTTTTTACATCCTTATTTTCAAATTTATTTAATATCCTAAGTCTTTGTTTACTTTTTGCATAATCTGGTTCTATCAAAGTATATTCGCTTTCAAGTTTCATAACATGACCCCAATGCTCATTTTCTAAAGCATAATAAATTATATATTTAAGAGAATCGATTTTTGATTCATTTTTTTGTTTTATCTTTAATAGTTTTAGTAAATTACGATAAAAACTAATTCTGAAAGTATAATTGTATTTATCATTACCCATACTGTCAATGATATTTTTTGAACATTGAAACCATTCATCAGATTTTAATATCATGTAATCCAATGTCATTTTCATCAATCTTGAATTTCCAGTCTTATATAGTTTTTTTAAGAATACGTCGGTTTTTTTACTTTTATATGTACCCAAAATTTCTGTTACACAAAATAGTACCGTATTATGCTGAGTAGTATCTTCTTCAAATCGCATATACTCTTTTTCTGCCATTTTAAGTAAAATATTTTCTACTTCATCAGCAGTCATTTCGGGATTAATATTCTTGTTTATTACATTTTCTACATCCTGAAAATTTTCAATGGGTACACCAAATTCACAGTATTCTCTTAACATATTTATTATCTCTTCACCTTCAAATGCATATGTGATATTCCATAATAATATATTCACCATTAAAATTATTTTTTTCATATTTAATCCTCAATTTTGATGTTCTAAAATACGATCATTTACTTTTAAATAGCCACATTCAATAAGCTTTTTCGTGTAAAGTTCATCATCATCCAAACCATAAATGTCACCACGTGGAATATCCAATGCATTTTTATTTATATAACCATATTCAAGAACTCTTCTAATAATATCAACATGCATTACATCTGGATGATAATAATTTTGTTCAAAGTCTTCAGGAAGGTTTTTTTCTAATAATTCCAGTTCTGCGGATATATTAACTTTAATACCAGATTTTTTATCACGATAATCATATATATCATTAAACCACTCCCCATTCGGAGCAGAACCACTTTGACGGGCCGAATGCATTACTTCATGTGCTAGTTCTCTAGCTGTTAACAAATTATTTTTTGACTTTTTAGGAAACAAAATACCATAATTTAATATATTTGCAGCTGCTGCAATGCTTCCTTTTATTTTCAGAGTATTAGTCAAATACAACTCCAAACCACCGGTATTACTATGTAAATCAACTATTTGATTAATAATTTCATCACGTATAGAATTTACTTCAATATCGTAATAATCATCATTAGCAGGCCCTTCTGCAATATTCCTTACGAGTCTGATTCCAACCTGCTTTAAAATGTCATTAGCAGTATCAATCATGTTTTCCACATCTTCGTCAACCCACGCAGAATCCATTGCTATATTTTTTACAATATAAGTAGATAATTTCACATCCTTCCAATCAACAACGGAAAAACTAATTGTTGGTTCTTTCCCGTCATAACCAGCAATATCAACAAGTAACCTGTCTTCGCCATTTGAAACGCCCTGTACTGTAACAGTGTATCCACTACCCGTATTGGATAATCCACCAGTGCCATCCGAAAACTTTACTTTATTATTTTCCGATCTCCAGCTCACCATCTCCGAATCAACTCCACTAACTTCAATTTTAAATGATGCTTCCTCTTCAAAAACAACGCATGCTGGATTATATAATTCTGATAATGTACCTGAAACTATTTCATTCGTAACAGGCTCAAGTACAATATTATCAAATTTCATGTTAAATGTTATGTTTTCCGCTATATAGCTATTCACAGGGCTCTCTGAAGTATTACTGCTAACATTTCTTGTTATCGATGATGGCCACGATAAATTAATATCTATATCATGTAATCCTCCCCGATCAGTATAAAAATATAATAAACTTTTACCACTGAGCATTTCCTTATATTCACCCCACTTTTTCTGCATTACTCTACGTCCACTTACTTTAGCAAAATCTCCCCATAAATCA
>JAAYEB010000416.1 GCA_012728995.1 Fibrobacter sp.
GTCGAAACCGGAGGGCCCACCTCCATCACAAAGAGAGTTAGCAGGACACACTGCGCTCGGCGAACATGAAATCTTTCACTATCATCCCATAGAAAAGTAGCGGATATTGCAATAAAGGTATGATATGAAAATTTGGTAAGGCATGCGCCCTTTATTAGCTACTGCTACGCTTGCGGTTGAGTACGTCAAGATGTCACCAGGAACCTAAATAATATTTATTGCATCAAAATGATAATCCGGATCCATGCAAATTACTTCAATTCTTCCGGCAACCCTGCCATCATTCTGATATATCCAATCATAATTTGAAGGCATGGTAAAATTCGTTATATTCCATGTTAAATCATCCTGAGAAGTGCTGGTATTCCACGATGCAACTACTGCATCTCCATTTGAATGCGGAAATACTAATTTCCACTCCCAAGAATCTGGAGTATCACCAAATTTTATTGCCCGAAAAGTTAAAGATTGTGGTGATTGTGTAATTTCCTCTGTACAGTCATATTCCTGAAGTAATACAACATGGGCAGTTCCTATACCAGTAGGTATTGGTTCTCGAGGATTGGTAGTGAAACGAAGTGTTTCTTTCCATTTCTGAAAATCACCTTGTTGGACAAATTCAGCATATGTATATGATCTTTCATCACCATAAAAAGGATCAAGATATTTTACTTTAACTACATCGGAACCTATTCCAGATCCAGTGTATCCATTAACAAGTACACAATGATCGGGTGCATCAGTCCTTTCCCAACCGGCTATAAATGGCCGGCCCTGGTTAATCTCCAATGCAATATCATATTTCGTTAAATTACCTCCCCCTGTTGCAGGATTATATGGTGTGGGATTGGAAAATATCGGGCCAAAATGCTCCAGCACTTTATCAACAGATTTTGGATAACCAAATAAAAAATTAGTACTATTATTGCCATTTACTGCCCAAGTTGCAACTTCATATTGATTAAAACTACCATAATTGCCATATCTCGTCATTTGGTAAGCATCAGAAATCATCTCACAACAAGCTGCCCAACACCAATTCGTTTTATCTTGTTGTATTGGTCCTATTTCCAAATGTTTATCTGCAAGTACATTTACTTTAGGTATCGCGAGAAGTATAAGCAGCACTAACAAACTATGATTTTTTAATTTTATGCTATTCATCAATACCCCCATTTCGTTTTTTATTTCCGGGGTTTTCTTTTGAAAGCTTTTCACGCTCTTTAATAAAAGCTTTCCATTCTTTTTTCCGATATCTTAATACCTTTTCTGCATCATCCAGAGAATCAAGTGACCTTGATGTCATTAATGAAATTGAATCATCAAACTTTGGGTGACGAAAATAAAACAGATTATTCGGTTTTTCATTTGGAAAATGAAGGAATTGACGATTACCGTCAATTATACATAAAGGACTGATCCTTGTTGATTCAGGATATTTCTCTCTGACCTTATCCCAATCATTTTCCTTTTCAGTACGAAATCCTATTCCTGGTCCTCCACCACAGCCGACCAGTATAAAATCACCTCCCTTTAATCTAACCAAAACATGATAAGAGTAGCTATTATCGACCAGAATCGGGATGTACCATAAATTGGACTTTTTGATTAATTTGTTGATCGGAGTACTCAAATCGGCTGTATCGAGTTTGTCAAAATCCAGGTAATAGCACTCAACAGGTAATCCAGGAATAAAATTCTTGAATTTAACTTTCTGATCAATATAACCACTTCCTTTTGCGTCATAAAAACCCCATTCTCTTGCAGGATCTGTTTTTAACTGCTCAACTATTCTTTTCACCCCATCAGGTATATCTTGCGAATAACTAAAAACAGTAATCGCAATGATCCCCAACAGAACAAGTTTTAAAAACTTTTTCACTTTAAACCTCCGTCTTTATTACTTCCTGTTTTTTTCATTTTTATTCATTTTCATGGCTTTTTCCGCGATACCCTTTATCTTCTGTTTAACAGGATTTAACTCTTTTGGTTCTTCTCTCTCATTTTTAAGCATTTTATCTGTATCAACTATAATTTCTTCATCTTCAAAACCGTCTCTTACCCCTGTAACCTGGAACGCGAACTGTACATCACCAAATTCAAACAGATCGGATTTTTTCATTGCTACAGTGACATTGGTTTTGCTTTTGTTTTTGGTATATAAAAGAACTGGTGCGCTTTCCGGAGTCAGAAGCACTGTAAGAGGCGCTTTTTCGCTTGTGACCAGTGAAAAATGGTCGGGAAGTTCAATCTCGGCAGTTCCATTTTCTGTTTTTGCCGTCCCGCGTGCAACTGTAAGCGCTTCACCTGATTCTATTGCAATATACTTTATGAGTTTAGTGGAATCTTTGGGGTGTGGATGGATAAAGTTTTTGGTGCCATAAACATTCAGATCTGCCATTGCAGAAATAAATTCCAATTACGTATGCCTTTGCTATTACTAATACTCGCAAAATAATACGTTAATGCAATTACCAGTTAAACGAAATAGGTAATTGCATTAACGACCTTAAATGATCACCTTACAGAAGAATCAACTATGAAATTTGCAGTACTGCCGTTTTGAATAGTTACATTATCTTTGATAGTTATTTTTTCTCCAGCCCTGAAAGTAACATCAGCACCAGAACTAATTTGAAAATTCCTCAAAGTAATCGAATGGTGAGCTTTTACTTCAGGAAATGAAGTTGAGATTTCTCCATAAGCAAAATAATGTATCATTGGATATGTAGAAGAAGGTGGAATATATTTTACTATTTTTGTATCAAAATGATGATATCCGTCTGTATCAATACATTTCAATGTTAAAGAGCCTCTTATTGCACCATTACAATCATAATTCCAATAATAATTTGAGGGCAAACTGAACCCAGGTGCATTCCATGTAGTCTCTAATGAAGGCCACTCGTTTCCA
>JAAYEB010000054.1 GCA_012728995.1 Fibrobacter sp.
GAATATACGGTTTACCGTGAAGCTGTTACAGCCTGAAAATATAAATCTGAATCTTTTTGATCTTTACGGCAGAAAAATCTGGAGCTATTCAAAAACCGGCAGGCAGGGTTCAAACAACATAACAATGTACAAATGCGCACCAGGACAATATATTATGAAACTGGACCTTGAAAAAGCCCGAATTTCTGAATCAAAAACAGTAGACGTACTTAAATAATTTTTGTAGTCAGTCAAACGGTATGTATGTTTCCCATACATACCGTATTATACTTTTCAAAAACATTCACTCGAATAAAAACACTTCCTGATGTACATCAACAGGAAGTGTTTCATTACAGAACTTAATATATTTGTCTGACAGCAGTCCAGGTCCTATCCATGTAATGGATATGAACATTGCTCACTTAAAGTAGCTTTTTCTTACAATATCGTTTGCCACCAAGTGATCCCCAAAATAAAATTACTGGAGCCCTTGAAAAATGAGCTCCAGCGTGTTACGAAAATCTAATCGTCAAAAATAACTGGTCTGCAGAATATTATAAATTCATAAGCGGCTGCATAAGAATTGCTGCAACTAATGAAAGAATCGCATAAAACTCCGGGAACGCAGCAAGCATCATGGTATTTCCCATAACGTTATGCCCCTGTGCCATGGCAGCAATACCATTAGCACAAACTTTTCCCTGAAATATCGCAGAGATAAGACAAGCCAGAGAAACTGCTATGCCAGCGCCCAAAACTACTGCTCCCTGAAAAAGGGTGAGGCTCGAATTGATTGATCCACTGTACATGATAAATGCGACAAATCCGTAAAGTCCCTGTGTTGCTGGAAGTCCTGACAGTACCAGACCAACACCGAACGACTCAGGCTTCTTTTTCAACATACCAACAACCGAAGAACCGCCGGATACAAGTCCGATAGCAGATCCTGCACCCGACAACCCAACCATTAATCCCATTCCTATTAGTGCGAGAATGTAGCCCATTTAAGAACCTCCTGAAGTATTGTTAATTTGATTATTGTTTTTCTATTTTTGCGAACGGCATAAACGGCTTGCTTCCACCTTTAAACGAAAGTGCTGAATAAAACTCCACAAACGTAAGCCGGAGCGGATGCACGAATGCACTCAAAGCCGATAATGCCAGGTTAAGTGTATGACCAATTATGAGTATCAATATTGTTCCGATTATCCCCCATGATGCATAATTGATAACGCCATCTTTTGTAATCAAAAGAAACGCTATCTGATTAAATGCAGCACCAAGTAATCCCCCTGCCAGACCAAGAGCAAAAAGACGAAGATACGACAGGATATTGCTTAAAAAGCCCGTAGAAAACTGATAAAACTCCCATATCCCTATCAAAGGACGGATAAACAATTTCTTCTGGAAATTGTTAAAAAGAAAATACAGCACCAGTCCACCCCATAACATTGTTTTACCTGCTCCGGGCCAGACTGCAAGAAGCAATTTACCGACATTCAGTGGACCAACTGTGAAATTTCCAAATCCAAGATTCAGAAAATCTGCATGAGCAGCCCAAACCAATGCTCCGAATACCATAACTATTGATGCAATTGGTTCAATTCCACCTTTTAATCCATAATTTTTGATGCGGACATAAGCCTGCAATCCCATACCGAAAAAAACCTGAATAAAACCAAGCAGCAAAGCAAGACTCATTGCCGGAAATATTGTCCCCGATTCGGTTTTTAATGAAGACAGCGGGGCAAATCTCTGAACTCCTGTTGAGAAAAACGCGCTCCCAACCCCTGGACCACCAAATATTGGCTGTCCAAAAAAACTGTTGATCAAAAGACCGCTGATTGCAGTTGCAAATCCAAGTATAATCCCCAATGTCATAAAGGGCTTGAGCTTTGGTCCAACCTTGTACCGCGCAATCAAGGCTCCAATGAGAACCATCAACCCATAGCCCATATCTCCAAGACACAATCCAAAAAACAGCGCAAAAAAAGGCGCTATAAATGGAGAAGTATCTATTTCCCTATAGTCAGGAAGAGAATACAGGCCAATAATTGGCTCAAACAGTTTGGAAAAAGGACGATTTTTCAACAAAACAGGAACATCCTCATCCGGATAAGGATCTCTTATGGTGTAATAAACCGGATGCTTTTCCAGAAACTCCCTGATCTTTTTTTCCCGTTCCAATGGAAACCAGCCAGAAAGAGAAAGAAGTTTTCCGGATGCCTGACCCTGCATAGCTAAACTTGCACGTTCATACTGCAACTTGTTGAAAAGTTCTGTTCGGTATCTCCGAAGAACATCAATGTAAGTAACCATCCTGTTCAGGGATTCATAATTGTTTTTCTGCTGTAACTGAAGATCCTTAATCTTTTTACGAATTTCTGAAAGAGAGATATCTCCAATCCTTGTCTCTTCTGCATCAATTTCTACAGATTCACCACGCTCAAGGACAACAAAGTATACCATCCCGTCAATTCTGTTTACCTCTTCAAATACCAGATTTTTTTTGTCAAGCGTATCGAATTTTTTTTGTGGAAGCAGAAAAAAACGCATCTTGACATTGATATCTGCAAGACGGTGAACAGATTCCGGTTTAAAATCACCCCAGGGTTCAAGTCTGGAACAATCTTTATTCAGAGCAGCAATCTCCTGCCCGGTTTTCTCTATTTTCCCTTTCAGTTCATTATACTTCTCAATAACTTCTTCAACAGAATCACATTCCTGTAGCTGGGGAATGGATATTTCCTGCACTTTCTGGATTTTCAAAAGAGAAGAGATTGTCTGAGCACATGCTTTCAATTTCTGAGTAAGCACCTGGACTTCTGCTGTTTCCTCCTGCTGAGGTTTTTCTACAATGTGAACGACACCCAGTGTTCGCAGGTTTTCCAGAAACTGTTCCCGTTCTTTATGATAGAGCAAAAGCTCCATTCTTTTCATGTTTACAATCATAAATTAAGCCTCCGCTCCGGCGAGTTTTGACTTGAGAATTTTTTGAGATGATTTAGAAAGATTTTCCTCATCCTCAAGGAAACGTTTTATCTTTCTAATTGCCTCCTTATATTCCGGAATCTGTACTTTTTCGTAAAGATTAACCTTCTGTGTCGTCTTCTTACGGGCAAACTCCAGTATTTCAACCTTTTTTTTAGCCAGTTCCATGCTTATTTTCAGTGTTGCCAGTTGTTTAAGTATCTCAACTCCTGAAGGTATCCAGGGGGCTTGCGAAAAGACACTGTACCTTTTAACCTCGAATTCCACATTGTTTAAAACAGGAGTTTTTACACCCGCGATTTTCTTGATACTGATATTAACATCAGAAACTGTAATCAGTTCCTGAGGCAGTTCACTCCAGAAACGATATGTATTTTTCTGTTTTTCATACTGTTTTTTGAGTTCCTGCCCTATTTTTGTCACCTGCTCCTTTGCCTTTTTAACCTCGGTTCGCAGTGCAGATTCCTTGGCTATAAGAGTCGGAAGTGCATTTTCACGCACCTTTAACCCTTTGTTAAGCTGCTGTTGAAAAGTTTTATTATATTGAAATTTCAGTGCCATCTCTACTCCATATCTTTATACCTGATATGCATTTTAAGTAGCAGAACCAACCCAGTATTTTTCCATGAATTCCTGCTTGATTCCAACCTCATCTTTTGTAAAATATTTCCCTAACAGTTTCCATCCAGTATCGAGCATGGTATCTATATCAACATTGATATCGATTGCCAGAAGTTCACGGGAATATTCACGAGCAAAATCAAGTGTACGTCGATCATATTCAGTAAGATCAAATCCGTTTTCAAGTTTTGTACGCGCACTGGCTGCATCAGCATATAAACGTACTGCCGTATTCATGACCTGAGGATGATCACCACGCGTTTTCTTCCCAATAACAAGCTGTTTCAAACGGGACAGACTGCGGAATGGATCAATAATAACTTTTGCAATATCTGTATCACGGCGAAGATACAACTGCCCCTCCGTGATATATCCTGTATTATCCGGAATCGCATGTGTAATATCACCACCGGAAAGGGTTGTAACAGCGATAATTGTTATTGACCCGCCATCAGGAAACTGGGCCGCTTTTTCATAAATTTTTGCCAGGTCACTGTAGAGCGATCCAGGCATGCTGTCTTTTGAAGGAATCTGATCCATACGATTTGATACAATCGAAAGAGCATCAGCGTAAAGTGTCATATCCGTAAGCAGACAAAGTACTTTCGCATTATGTTTTGTTGCGAAATATTCCGCAGCAGTAAGGGACATATCCGGTACAAGAAGCCTTTCAACAGGCGGGTTCTCGGTAGTGTTGATAAATGCTATAATTCTGTCCAGCGCTCCCGCATTGTCAAAAAGAGTTTTATAATACAGGTAATCATCATTACTCATACCCATACCACCAAGAATAATCACATCGGCTTCAGCACGAAGTGCAACTGTTGCCATCACCTGATTAAATGGCTGATCCGGATCTGCAAAGAATGGTATTTTCTGCCCTGTAACCAGAGTGTTATTAAGGTCAATTCCAGCTATACCTGTGGGGATAATTTCGGATGGCTGCTGTCTTCGAACAGGGTTTACCGATGGGCCGCCAATCTCAACCTCTTCACCTTCAATCTCCGGTCCACCATCAATCGGCTTACCATAAGCGTCAAAAAACCGTCCTTTAAGCTCATTTGAAACTTTCAGAGTTGGAGGTTTACCAAGAAAAACCACTTCGGCATCGGTTGCAATACCCTGTGTACCCGGGAAAATCTGTAAAGTGATATTTTTACCTGATATTTTCACTACCTGTGCCGGGCGCCCATCAACAAACGCCATTTCATCGTTGGTAACGCCATCAGCCTCAATTGTGCAAGTAGCTTTAGTCACATTTTCAATATGAGTATAAATTTTCTGAAAAGCTTTTGTTTTCATATTATCTCCTCTTTAGAGGGCTGCAGCCTGAGATTCAAGTTCAACTACCCTCTCAGCAAGCAGCGAATCGAGTTGTTTTTCCAGTTCATTGAACTCATCACATCTGAATTCCTTGTAATTCATCTGCTTGAGGATATTGATAATCTTCTTGAAATATGTCCCTATTTCCTCAAAATTATCAAATTCAAAGTTGTCATTGCAGATGTCCAATACTTTATTTACCATATACTGCTGACGTTTCAAAGGTGTTGATGCATCAACAGCATCAAAGGCATCCTGCTGTAAAATGACAAAATCTATTATTTCAGATTTATTATATGTAATATGATACTCCAGCGGAACACCATCATCACCCAAAATATTGATCTGATCCAGAGCCTCTTTACCTCTAAGAAGAATATCTTTTAATTGAAGCACCTTGTCTACCCATCCCGATTCAGCCGTTTTGTCCAGATATTCCGTAACTTCAGGATATTCAAGATACTTTGAATAGCTGTCTATCGGATCAACAGCAGGATAGCGTTTACTGTCTGCACGGTTCTGTGACAATGCATAAAAACAACGAGCTGCTTTTTTGGTAGATTCCGTAACCGGTTCTTTGAGGTTACCTCCGGCAGGACTGACAGTTCCAATAAAAGTAATTGATCCGGTTTGTCCGTTGTTCAGGTAAACAAAACCAGCGCGTGAATAGAAGTTTGAAACAATTGCAGACAGATCCATCGGAAATGCATCCGGCCCCGGAAGTTCTTCCATACGATTGGACATTTCACGCAGAGCCTGCGCCCATCTTGAAGTTGAATCCGCAAGCAACAAAACCTTGAGTCCCATGGTCCGATAATATTCTGCTATAGTCATACCTGTGTACACACTGGCTTCACGAGCAGCCACCGGCATGTTTGAAGTATTACAGATAATTATTGTACGCTCAATCAATTTCCGCCCGGTACGCGGATCATCAAGTTCAGGAAACTCCTTGAATATCTCCACAACCTCATTTGCACGCTCACCACATGCTACTACTATTATCAGGTCTGCTTCCGCATATTTTGCAAGCGAATGCTGCAACACCGTTTTTCCACATCCAAACGGTCCAGGAATAAACCCGGTTCCACCCTCAGTGATAGGATTAAGTGTATCAATTGTCCGGATTCCGGTTTCCATGATTTTGAACGGACGAGGCTTATTCCTGAATGACCTCACTTCAACTTTAACCGGCCATTTCATTGTCATTGTCAATTTACGCTCATTACCGTCAGAATCGCAGACCACAGCAATTGTATCCTCTACAGTGTAGTCCCCTTCAGAAACAATAGATTCAATTTTACCGGTGCCCTCATAGTTAAAGGGAACCATAATCTTGTGATCAATCCACCCTTCTTTAACAGAACCAAGCCAGTCCCCTCCGGTTACTGTATCGCCCTCTTTTACCAGCGGAACGAAATGCCATTTTTTCTCTTTTTCAAGTGGATATGTGTATTCACCCCGTTTAAGAAAAACGCCTTCCATTTTATTAAGGTCATTCTGAAGTCCATCATAATTTTTTGACAGCATGCCAGGTCCCAGAGTTACCTCCAGCATTCTGCCGGTAAATTCTGTTTCACAACCGACATACAGGCCACGTGTACTTTCAAATACCTGAACAAATGCCAGTTTTCCTGTTATTTTAATCACTTCGGCCATCAGTTTTACCCCTTTGAGATCTATATAGCAGATCTCATTCTGAGCAACCGGCCCATCAACTTCGATGGTTACCAGGTTCGCGACTATGCCGACCACTTTACCCTTGGTGCTCATCGATCTCCTCCAACCTTTATCTGTTTGAGTTTCATATTTTTCAAAATTCTGCCGGTACCGAGAAACCGGATTTCAGTTCTTCAACAAACTTTTCAAGTATTTCACCACCAGTTTTTGAATCGAGAGATTTCCATCGCTCAACCAGGGTTAACTTGATACAAAAAGCCAGAATAGTTTCAATCTGAAAATAAGAAAATGTAGTCAGTTCATTGAGCATATCCCAGCGGAGATTATCTACACCCTTTTCAAACTCTGCAATGTCCAGGTTTGAAATTGAAAACAGTTTTTCTGCCCATGGGACAACAGATGATATTCCGAAATCTGGTGCATTAGACCGCAAGATGGTTTCAGCTACATCATTACCCCCAACGAGGATCTTGCTTAGTGGAGATTCCCGTTCGGTTTTTAATGCATCAAAATGAGACAGGCTTTTGCGATTGTTCAAGCCGGCAATCAAATTTCGCAAATCACGGTCAAAAGTGAACCAGTCCCTGATAAATTGATTTCCATGTGAAGCCATACTATCATAAAAAAGCCGGTTTATCTGATCCTCAGGAACAAGCCCCTGAAAAAGAATTCGCTTCTCCTTCCAGGCTTCAACGAAAGCCTGCATATATTGAGGAAAATTTTCCTGGTCTCTAAGCGCATTGTTCATTTCCTCTTCAGAAAAATTCCCTCTCGGATCAAATTCACGATCTTTCTTTTCAAGTACCGTAATCAGATTCTTGTTATCAAATGGCAAACGAATACATTGTAAAAGTTTCATATCCGGTTCAGCAATCTGATCTTCAATCTCTGCAACAAAATCTTCAAAAGACAACGACAATTTGCCTTCATCAAGAATAAGATCCGGAAGTCCAGCTACAAGATAGTAGTAATTTTTAGACATAATTACTCACCAAAAAGATATTCACGGGTTTTGGGGCGTAAATACTCTTTGAACAGTTCATGAAAATCTTCATCAGTAAGGCTTATACGATACGACTCTTCAACAGGTCCGATTCGAAAACCAGCCTTAATATTATTCGAAAAATTCAGTTTTACGCCTTTTTTAAGAAGATCCGAACTGCCTTTTTCAAAAACTTTTTTAAGTTCATCCTGTTTCCCTGATGGAAGCAACACTTCAAGATTTTGCACCTCGCTGGCATCTGATTTCCAGTTTTTGACGATTTCAGAAACAAAATCTTTAACTACTGAAGGATCGGAGAGAGTTTTTGAAGTACTATCTTCAATTACTTTAGCTGTAACCATATCCAATATCTGCTGTTTAATTGCAGATAGAGCCTGTTGACTCGAAAGCTTAATTTCAGCTTCTGTATTGCGTTTCAATTCAGCAGCCTGATTACGGGCTTCTGCCAGAATTTTTTCAGCCTCCTCCCTGGCATTACTGATAATCTTTGATGCTTTTTTTTCAGCATCTTTTACCAGTTGTTCAGCCTTCTCTTCAGCTTTCTCTATACCTTCACGGTATATCTTATCCGTCAATTCCTGGATTTTTTGTTCCATGAGCATTCCCCTGAATGGTAAATTTGTTTTAGATTACTGTTTTCAAGAATGCAACGATCTATTATTTAAGCGTTAAAACAATGCTTTTCATTTTGCATGGCTTGTCCCATCTTCACAGTAAATAATCAATATACTAGTAATTCAGTAATCGTGCAATCAGGTTTTTTGTATAACCTTATATTTCGTTGCGATTATACCATTATTTTATCTGTTATGAACATACTTAATTTTAAATTCAATTTTTAATACAGAGCAGATTTATGGACAGAACAGGACACATTTCCTCAAGTTTAACAGATTTTCATTTCCCGTTCATATCCGGTTTTTCCAATTACACTGATTAAAAAAAAAAAGTACTCCCCCCGGAAAGACAGATATCCGCATCAAAAAGTATCAAACAAAAAAAACATCTTTCCAGATGTTTGCATATTCCAGAATTTTTAGAAATATCTTTCGAGTGATTATATCTCTTTTGGTACATTAATGTTATTTTGGAATAATGATATATTTAGAGTCTTATTTTAATATTTGAACAGGAGTTTTTGTGAAAAAAATTCTTCTTACCGGAGGAGGAACTGCCGGTCATGTCACACCGAATCTCGCTCTGGTTCCCGAATTAAGAAAAAACGACTTTGAAATTCATTATGCAGGAACAAAAAACGGGATTGAACATGAACTGATCAGCAGAGAAAACATTACCTTCCACTTTATCAGTGCAGGTAAATTGAGGCGGTATTTTGATTTTAAAAATTTCACAGACATTTTCCGTATATTTACTGCTTTTATTCAATCTTTGTTTCTTATCGCCCGTGTCCGCCCAAATGTTGTTTTTAGTAAAGGTGGTTTTGTTTCCTGCCCTGTAGTGTGGGCTTCATGGATCTTTCGTAAGCCTGTTATTATCCACGAGTCGGATATTACACCAGGCCTGGCAAATAGATTATCCGCTCCGTTCGCATCAAAGATCTGTTACAGTTTTCCTGAAACTGCAAAATCCTTGCCTTCAGATCGTGCTGTTCTCACAGGTCTTCCTGTAAGATGCTCCCTTTTCAGCGGAGATAAAGAAAAAGGCCGAAAACTTTGCAAATTCGACACTGACAAACCAGTAATACTCGTTATTGGTGGAAGTCAGGGATCAGAAGCAATAAATTCCTGTGTAAGGGAATCTCTTGACAGCCTGTTGTATAATTTTAACATCTGCCATCTCTGCGGTAAAGGTAATTCAAATACAACAGAACGGAAGGGATATTGCCAATTTGAGTATGTAAACGAGGAGCTGCCTCATCTGTTTGCACTCGCAGATCTTGTAATTTCCCGTTCCGGAGCAACTGCCCTTTTTGAAATAATTTCTCTTCGTAAACCTAATTTACTCATCCCCCTCGAAACAAATGCAAGCAGGGGAGACCAGATCCTGAATGCAGGTTCTTTTGAAAGGCAGGGGTTCAGCAGGATATTAAAACAATCCAATTTGACATCAGATACGCTGATCAATAATGTAAATATTACATTTTCCGAAAGAGATAAATTTGTCAAAGCCATGAAAAAAAGCAATGTATCGAATGGAATCGGGAAAGTAATGGAAGTTATTGAGAATGCCGTGAAAAATTAATTTTTTTTTCAACTGATATTATTAAAACCGTAAAACCCGCTAAACCCGACAGCTTTCCGTCAGTTCTACAACCCTTATGCTTATATGACAAAACTTTATTCAACTCTTTTTAAATGTTAATTAACGTCAGTTCCAGAACACATTGCTATATCCATTCTGTTTTGCCGAAACTACAATTACCAGAAACGAATTTTTTTTATAGCTCCCCCTTATGGCACAATTGTTGTAAGATATTCTGATTTAAAAATTATTACTACTCAGGTATCTGTATTCCATATTACAGGGAGCTGGTGATTTTTACACGTTTTATTTATACCTGAGCAGTTATTCCAAATCCTTAATGAGGAGGTGTATAATGGCTGTCAGAGTTGGTGAAGCACAATGGAGAGGTGATCTGGAAACTGGTAACGGCATGATGCGAGTCAAGAGCGGAAGATTTGAAAGCCCTTATTCAGCCGCAACCCGATTTCAGGAACAAGAAGGTACAAATCCGGAAGAACTTATTGGTGCGGCACATGCAGGCTGCTTCTCTATGGCTCTTTCCATGCTAATTGCAAAAGAGGGTTTTGAACCAAACAGAATCAACACAAAATCAAGAGTACATCTGGAAAAGAAAAATATTGAGTTCAGTATCACCAGAATTGATCTTATTACAAAAGCAACTGTACAGGGCATCACAAACGAACTTTTCCAGGAACTGGCCACCAAAGCAAAACAGGAGTGTCCGGTATCACGCGCCCTGAATGTTCCAATCAGCCTTGAAGCCTCACTGGAAGATTAGTAGTTATGATTAAATTTTTAAAAAACATATTCAGGGCTGCCATACTGGATGCATCCCTGTATGAAGAAGTGGAAGCAGACACTTCTGCTCTGTTACCTGCGATGCTGGTAGTATTGATCGCTTCTGTTGCCGCTGGCATAGGAAATATCTATGAAGCAGGTGTTGAAGGTATCGGCTGGATTTCACTTTCAGCTTTATTGGGGTGGTTTATATGGTCGTTTTTAACTTATTTTATAGGTACGAAACTTATGCCGGAGTCACAGACAGAAGCAGATTTAGGACAACTGTTAAGAACGATCGGCTTTTCCAGTTCTCCGGGAATTATCAGAATTTTTGGATTTATTCCAGGTGCTGGTACAGTACTGTCAATAATCTCCTCTGTATGGATGCTGGTTGCCATGATTATAGCTGTTCGTCAGGCACTTGATTATTCGTCCACACTGCGCGCAATTGGTGTTGTTATTATTGGATGGACGGTTCAGCTACTATTTGTCCTTTTGGTCGCATCATTAATAACCTGAGTAAAAGGAAATGAAAATGAAATCCTGGAAAACCATGAAACCAAAACATAAGAGAGTAATCATACTACTTGCAATAGTACAAATTACTCTTCTTATAGTTGCAATGACTGATATCTGGATCCGGCCTTCCGAACAGATCAAGGGAAGCAAGACCAGGTGGAGATTGATATCCTTAATTAATTTTTTGGGTCCACTCAGTTACTTCTTTTTTGGCAGAAAAAAAGTTTAATTCTTTTCACTTTTAACAAATAATAAAGTACACACCTTCGGTTGTACTTTATTATTTACCAAAAATTCGAAAATACTCCGGAAGCCTTTTAAAGTCATTAAAAGTAACAAAAAGAAATAACAGCAGAAAAAAAGCAACTGCGATTTTATTAATGAACAACTGAGATTTTACCGACAATGGCTTTCTCCGAATCGCTTCAAGAAGCAGAAAAAAGAGTAACCCGCCATCAGTTATTACTAAAGGCATCAGATTCAATACTGCCAGGTTAATTCCAATAAGAGCCATAAAATTTAACAGCGGTGAAAGCCCCTGAAATAACATAAAGCCCGAAGCAGGAATAATACCGATAGGTCCCGAAAGCTGATTCGCAGATACTTCACGCGATATCAGTTTCCCGATTACATCAAAAATCATTGTCGTATATTCCCAGCTTTTTTCAAAAGCTTTATTTACAGCAACAACCGGAGAATAACGAATCGTACGGGACTTTCCTTCACTCACCCTGATTCCTATAAGACGGCGCTTCGCTTCTTCATTGTATTGCGGTTCTATTGACATCGTCTCGAAAGAGCCACCCCTTTCCACAACGACTTCCAGTGGTTTTCCCGGTTTCCAATTCTCAACCATGTCCAATAACTGAAACCACGAATAAATTTTATTTCCGTTTATGGTTACAATCGAATCACCAGATTGCACACCGGCTTCTGATGCTGGAGATTCAGGATTTACATCAGCAACAATCGCCGGCAAAGGAGGCAATAATCCTTCAGTAGGATCTTTGGGTATCCCTGAACCTTTTTTTTCCGGTTTAATAGTTGTACTGAAGATATCATTATTTCTTGAATAAGTGATACTGTATTGCTGTTCCTGTTGAACAAAAATGTTTTCAATGTCATCCCATGTTTCAATCTGTTTACCATTTATTGTGATGAGACTGTCACCAGCCTTTAACCCGGCTTTTTGAGCAGCAGAACTGTCTGAAACGGCTCCAAGAATTGGATGCTCATAATATAATGGCCGGTCAACACCCCAGATGAATACTACCCAAAGCATCAGAAGTGCAAAAATAAAATTGGCTGCCGGACCTGCAACGGCAACTAAAGCTCTTTGCCATACAGGCTTAGACTGAAATTCATCAGGTGCATTTTCTCTCTCGTCCTCAGGGTTTTCTCCAGCCATTTTCACATAGCCGCCAAAAGGAATAGCACTGATACGATATTCCGTATCGCCGACAGTTTTTTTAAATATTGGTGTACCAAATCCCAATGAAAATGCCAACACCTTTATTCCACACCATTTAGCTACAAGGAAGTGGCCAAGCTCATGAATAAATACCAAAACTCCTAATACAATAATTCCAATAATCACCATTAAAATTGAAGTCACTTTTTTACCTTTTGTTTAAAAAATTACAGTGGATAGTTTTTCTGGTTATAATATCTGCTTCTTCAATAGTTTCTATTGAATCTGCTGGAACCGCTCTGTGATTGTGCAATGCATATGCCACGATTTCACCTATCTCTGTGAACGAGATTTTCCCGTTGAGAAAAGCCTTCACTGCAACTTCGTTTGCTGCATTTATAACAGTTGGAGCTGTTCCCCCCTCCTCACCAGCTTCAAAACACAATCGCAGACAGGGGAAGCGGTCAAAATCCGGATTTAAAAATTGAAGATTTCCTATTTCCGGAAGAGAAAGCCGTTTTCCATTCATGGGAAATCTTTCAGGATAACTAAGTGCATACTGAATCGGCAGTTCCATATCGGGCAATCCAAGTTGAGCCATTATTGCACCATCATGGAACTCAACCAGAGAGTGGATTATGGATTGTGGATGAATCCATACACGCAGTTGTGAATAAGGAAGCTTGAAAAGATGGTGTGCCTCAATCACTTCAAATCCCTTATTCATTAGAGTTGCAGAATCAATCGTAATCTTTCTGCCCATAGACCAGGTCGGATGATTCAGAGCCTGATCTGGTGTAATTGATGAAAACCGGTCTGCACCTAGATTACGAAAAGGACCTCCTGAAGCTGTCAGGATAATAGACTCAATAACCGATTCTTTCACTCCCGAGAGGCATTGAAGAATAGCACTGTGTTCACTATCTACAGGAAGCAGTTCACCATTTCCCCCGTTGAGCAGTTCCTGAATCAAATCCCCTCCAATAACCAGACTCTCTTTGTTAGCCAATGCGACTCTTTTATTTCGTTTTAAAGCTGAGATTGTTGGCCGCAACCCGACTGCGCCAACGAGAGCATTTACTACAATATCACATTCGGTTGCATTCACAAGAGATTCCAACCCATTGTCACCGTCAAAAACTTCTAAAGAAGATCCGAATTTTTCATTTAACAGTTTTGAAGCCTCAGGGTTTGCAATATAAACCGATGATGGCATAAACTCTTCAATTTGAGATACGAGTTCTGTGACATTCTGCCCGGCAGCCAAACCGGTAATTTTAAATTTATCAGCAAATCTACGAATACAATTCAGTGTATTGGATCCAATTGATCCGGTTGAACCCAATAAGATGATTTTTTTTTGTGAAGTTTTCATAAGCTTTAATTAACTATTATTTTACTGATTACCCACGTAAAGAGAGATATAATGGGTGCAGAGAAGAAAACAGAATCAAATCTATCAAGTATTCCACCATGCCCGGGTATCAGACCAGATGAATCCTTAACACGAAAGTATCTTTTCATAAGCGAAACAAGCAGGTCGCCAATCTGGGCAAATACACCAATTAACAATCCTAATACAATACCAAGCCAGCGAGTATACCCGGGTGATGCAAGAAAAAACCAACCTATGCTGCATACCAGTATTGAAGCTACAAGTCCACCGATACTGCCTTCAACAGTCTTTTTCGGACTTATTGAGCTGAAATGAGTTTTCCCCCAGGCAGAGCCTATAAAATATGCTGCTGAATCACAAACAAATACAGTTCCGATTACTAATACAATCCCGACCTGAGATAACATAGGATGAGAGTAGGAACGGAATAATAACTGGAATGGTTCGCTGTAAAAGTTTAAAAGCGAGATTGCAGCGACATATAGAAATGCTGTACCACTGAAAAACAGACTCGCCCGCACCCATCGTTTGCGCTGGTTTCTTCGTCCCCATATAAAAGCTTCAAGCGCAATAAGAAAAAAGAGTATAAAAAAACTCATATTTGAAGGCAAAGCTAAATTATTGTCAAAAAAACCATAAAATTGTATTCCGAGCCAAAGATAACTTAACCAGAATGCATTACGGGGGTAAAAAATTTTCAGCATTCTTGTATATTCAAAATTTGAAATAAAAATCAATATTATAACTGCAATCTGACCAGGATAAATAGTTGCCATTGATTCTGGTAAAACAGAGAAGCTGCTATTTATGACCCACCATCCCAGGGGGACTGCCCAAAGCACAAACAACAGACGTTTGGTAAGATTTGTCATTGCACTACTCTTTAACTTTTCCGAATCGTCTATCTCTATTGTTGTAATCCTCAATAGCAGCAACAAGAGATTCCTTATTGAAATCCGGCCATAACGTATCGGTTACATATAGTTCCGAATATGCCGACTGCCATAACAGAAAATTGCTGATTCGAATATCTCCTCCAGTACGAATTATCAACTCTGGATCGGGTATTTGTGCTGTAAAAAGATACCTGCTGAAACCATTTTCATCCAGGCTGTCAATCAGTGACGGGTCTTTAACTGCTTCCCTGGCAAAAAGCCTGGCAGCCCTTACGATTTCTGATCTTCCACCATAACTGATAGCCAGATTTAGGGTCAGCCCCGAATTATCTTTTGTTTTTTCTATTCCTGTTATAAGCGCATTTCTGGTTTTAGAAGGTAATCGTGTTAAATCCCCGATTGCCTGCAGTCTGACATTATTGGCATTTAAATTATTAATCTCTTTTTTTGTCATCTCAACCAAAAGATCCATTAAACGAGAAACTTCGGTTATTGGTC
>JAAYEB010000417.1 GCA_012728995.1 Fibrobacter sp.
GGTTAATTATTTGCTCCAATTAAGGTTCAAGTTACAAAGATATGCCCAGGCATACGTACGAAACCCGGTTAATCTTATTATTAAAAATAAATTAATTTAAAAAACAATTTGAAATTAATAAATATTAATTTATTTTTTTAAACGCATAAATTATATCTGCATTAACATGGGATTCTGCATTTATTATATCCCGATTTTCAGATATTTAATTCAATGATGGTTATTCAGGTCATTATACTTTGTAATATTGATCTGAAGTTTTAAATTATTCTCTTAAAAGGAGGTTTTAATGAATCGCACCAAAATAATTTTATCATTTTGTGCTGCATTTAGTTTAATTTATTTCGTCGGTTGTGCATCAATATCAAACTTTCAAACTGGTAAACCTCTTGGCAAAGGTAATGTCGAGGCAATGGTAGCCATATCAAATATTGATACCAGAAATGGTGATAAAATCAATATAAGTGATAATGAAATAGAGTTAGTTCCACCGAAGTTTACATTTTTTGAAATACAGGCAATGGTTGGAATCACAGAAAAATTTGATGTAGGTGTCAGGTATACTTTTCCGACAGCGGGTTCCATTGTAGCAAAATACTGCCTGATTGGTGCCGGAAATGATAAAGGTTTCTTTTTAAGTCCTGGTATAAGGGCAGGATATACAGCATTCCCTACATCAGGGGATGACACCACTGGAAATGATAGAATGGAGTATTTTATTCCGATCCATTTAACTTATTATTTTACGGATTATCTGGCTTTATCAGTTACCCCAACCTATTCAGGAAGATACTATACTGCTGTAGACCTGGGGTATGAAAACTGTTTGGGTGGTAGTGTAAATTTCAAAATAGGTAAAAAATTCGGTATAATTGCAGAAGGAGCATTTTTTCGCAACTTTCATACCGAATGGGATGAGTATCAATTTGGTGGAAGTGTATTTTTTCCATTTCCAAATCTGTTCGATTAATTATATTAAAGTGTGAGGAGATCTCCTCACACTGCTTTCCTTTGATTTATTAAAAGTTCCGGAACATTTTCGATTTTCCATAATATTTCAATGATTTACTGATTTCCATTTTTAATCTGGATTCTTTTAAATTATTCCCTCAAATGAATTTTTTGAGGGTGTTTGATTAACCATAAACCAAAAAAATGGAGGTATTATGAAAAGTGCGGTGTTCTCAAATGGATCGGATACGTATCAGGTAGCCAATGTCATTTATGCAGGGCCAGTTTCAGAAATACCACAGGAAAAAAGAAAAGGGGATAGTACTCATTCATTCAGGATGATTACAACACAAGGAGTGGTTTATTGCTACTATAAGAGTATCGAATCGGCAAAAAATAGTGTTGGTGCTCTGAAAGCAATGATGGAATCATTAAAAGTAAATATATTCAAAACAGGAGCTGAATGGATTGATATAAACAGAATAGTTTCCTTTGGGCGTGTTATTAAACTTAAAAATACTGAAAATGGTCAGACACATGCCTTTCTTGTAAATATTGATACAACTGATGAGAAGCATAATCAGATATGGCTAACTTATAAATCTGAGGATCATGCAGAAAAAGCACGAAAAGCATTATATGCAGCTATTCATTCTGTAAACAAAGTACAACCCAAATCAGAAGATAACAGCGAAAATAAAGAGCTGATAGACAGTGAATGTTGCGCAGAAATGGCATAGGCATAAGTATAGTTTTTCAAATATTTTGCAGTTGGAGATACCTGAGCTTGTAAAAATACAATATTATTAAATTACTTGCTGGCGTGTGATTATGGCACAGTTTTTTACTGATTGCATTTCAGGAAGTTATAAACAGCTCCACTCTAACTGCAAATTTATTGATTGTTATTTCTGGCAAATATACTTCTCTTCCTGTTAACCTCACAGGAAAATCTGCGTAATTTTTCCGCTTACAGAGATTATGGATTCTCAGGCAAAGAGAAGCCGCGGTGACACTCTTCAGCAAAATTGGGGAATAATCGCAGAAGTATAGTAGTTTGTCGATGTATTCTGGCCTGGCGTGTCTGGTATAGGGGTGGCGCCTATGGATTAAAGAACAGGTTAAACTTTGATGGTTTATTTACAGTTGTCAATAGCATTGCGTACAGCGCCTGCCAGTTCCCTTCTGCTGAATGGTTTAAATAGAAAACCTGAAAAACCTGTTTTTAATGCTTTTTCTTCATCAATATTTTCACTATGGCCTGTGCATAAAATCAAGGGTACATCTGGACATATTTGCCGGATTTTTCCAAACAGCATATCGCCAGTCAGATTAGGCATGGTCATATCGGTGACTATAACATCAAATGAAAATGGAGATTTGCGAACAAGCTCAAGCGCTTCAAGTGAACTGAGTGCGGTTGTAACCCGAAATCCCTGATCTTCCAGCATCATTTTGCCAATAATTGTAATATCCTCTTCATCATCAACCAGAAGTACTGATTCATTACCGGTAGGTGCAGCGGTAACAGATTTCTTGTGAATGGATCTATGTTTACAAACATGAACTGGTAAAACGAATGAAAAAGAAACACCCTGTCCGGGATTGTTGATTACAGAAATTTTACCACCATGGTTTTTGATTATACCGTAGACAACAGAAAGGCCCATTCCGGATCCTCTGCGTGTCTCGCGTGTTGTGAAATACGGGTCAAATATTCTGTCTATTATATCAGGATTGATTCCGGGTCCATTATCAGATACAGATACTCGTACATATTTGCCTTCAGGAAGATTGTTAAAAGGTTCTGAGGAAACCTTTTTCAGATGCTCAACAGATGCCGTAACAGTAATCATACCACCTCTGTTTTCCATTGCCTGCGCAGCATTAACACAAAGATTCATTATTACCTGATGAATCTGTGTTGGATCGGCGAGAACAGTATGATTGTTGATGAAAATTTCGTGATGGATATCAATTATTGATGGGAGCGTTGAACGTAAAAAAATCAGTGCTTCCATAATGACCGGTTCAATATCAACAGGCTGCTTCTTTGTTCCTACTTTACGACTGAATGTAAGCAGTTGCTGAATAATGTTTTTAGCCCTGTTTCCGGCTTTGTTGATTTGTGTCAATCGGTCGCGGGTTTTACTATTTACTGGTAATTCTTTAAGAGCAATATCTGTATAACCAAGAATGATTCCAAGTATATTGTTGAAATCGTGTGCTACACCACCTGCAAGAGTTCCTATAGCTTCAAGTTTCTGAGAATGCCTTACCTGTTCTTCAAGTTTTATTTTTTCTTCTTCTGCAGTTTTCCGCTCTGTTATATCAAAAATTGTTCCAAATATGAGATCTTTTTCGCCTATTCTTACTATTTGTGCATTATCCTTAACCCATCTGATATTACCATCTTTGCGAACAATTCTATACTCTGCATCAGAAATATATTTTGGGAATGCAATGAAATTTTTACGTATGGTATGAAGCTGCTCAATATCATCATTATGAATGATATCATTCCAGGTTTTAGATTTTGTTAACTCATTACATGAATAGCCTGTAATCTGTTCTACTGCCCCACGAAACAACTGTGGTTTGAAAGTTTGAATTTCACTAACCGGTACCTGGTAAGCAATTCCGCGGAAATTGTCAATAAATGTACTTAAAAGTTCCTTGCTTTCGCGTAATTGTTCCTCGTTGCGTTTTCTTTCAGTTATATCTCTGCATATACAAAATATTAATTTCCGTCCACCGCATATGGTACCACTTGTGCTTATCTCTACATCAAAAACAGATCCATCTTTTCTCGTGTGCTGTACCTCGAAATGATCTCCAGATTCATCAACGGTTGCTGCCATATTTAATAATGCTTCTCTTGGAAATCCTTTCTGCCAGTCCCACAGGTATAATTGATGAGTTTCTTCAAGAGTATATCCAAGCATGTCTGCGTAATGCTGATTTGCCTCGTATACTTTACCGCTGGTTTCAAGTATGACAATGCCATCCCGAGACTGTTCTACCAGCATACGGCGCATAACCGCTTCTTCTTTGAGATCCGCTTCCGCCTTTTTTAATTTTGCTTCAGAATCTTTCAACTCCGAAACCTTTTTTCTCAAATAATTCAATTCGTCAACTAACATCTGATTGGAATTTTCGGTGTCATTCATGTGTGTGCTCACCTCGTTCTCAATTTTTAGTGATTCTGGGATGTCTGTTAATAATTCGGGTCCTATTAAAATAATAACATACTAACAGATTAATTTATATAAGAATACCCGATGAATCAAGTTAATAATGTATGGTAAACCTAACTGTAATTAGTATTATATCAATTCTCATTTATAATTATATGCAAGAGACAATAAAAATTTTCAAAATTAACCATTTTTTGACATGCAACCAAGTAAAATTTTCATATCCACATATAATTCCATATATCGGAAATAACTAAATTGCAAAAGAGAATCTCAGGTAATAATTCAACGTCTGTTTCGAACTTATTTGGGGTAAAAAATTATATTCTGAACCAGAACATGTCATTATGTGATCTGTTCTGTGAAATTAGTAAGGCTGGGTCATGATTACACAACTCTTCGTATTTATACCCCGGTATTGATTTGAGATTTGTGTAGTCCGGTTCGGAAAACCGCAAAAATACCAGTAAACGATGCCCGCACAGACAAATTTGTGGTCAAATCTTTGCCGGCTTGAAAAGGTTACTTTTAATTAACAAAAAAAATGGAAAAATCAAAAATGAATCAGGAATATATCAGTCTGGAGGGAATTCGACAGAACAACCTCAAAAACCTCAACATCAGGATTCCGCTTAACAAAATGACAGTAATTACAGGGGTTAGTGGTTCAGGAAAATCATCTCTTGCATTTGATACCATCTATGCTGAAGGGCAGAGGCGTTATGTGGAAACATTCTCATCTTATGCTCGTCAGTTTCTCGATCGTATGGATCGTCCACAGATAGACAAAATTGAAGGCATACCACCATCAATAGCTATCGATCAGACTAATCCCGTTCGTACATCACGATCTACTGTTGGTACAATGACTGAAATAAATGATCATTTGAAACTGATGTTTGCCAGAGCTTCATTTCTTGTTTGCAGCAAGTGTAAAAAACCTGTTTTATGCGATAATGCCGAATCTATTTATAAACAGCTTCAATTGAAAAAAAACGAATTGCATTTGATTGTAATTACATTTGAAGTCAGGATACCCTCAAATTTCAGCAAGAATGAAATTCATAATTACCTTTCCTCTCAAGGATATACACGATTCCTGAAGGATAACAGTAACAGTATCATTGTAATACAAGACAGAGTAGAAACAGGAAATAAAAACCGGAGCCGGATTATTGAAGATATCGAGGTAGCCTTGAAATATGGACAAGGTAAAATTGAGATTTACCCGGAAATTAATGGAACTTACAGTAAGCCGCTTCGATTTTCATCCGGACTGCATTGTCCCGATTGCAATATCCAGTATAAAGATCCGAGCCCAGGTTTGTTTTCTTTTAATTCACCTGTAGGTGCCTGTGAGAACTGTAAAGGCTTTGGTCGTGTTATCGGAATTGATTACAACCTGGTAATGCCCGATCATTCAAGATCTCTGAAAGATGGTTTGATTAAACCGTTTCAGACTTCAAACTATCATGAGTGTCAGGAAGATCTGATAAGATTTGCACTTAAAAGAAATATTCCCATTGATGTACCCTGGATAAAAATGAGTGGGGAACATAAAAAATGGGTAATTGAGGGTGAAGGTGAATGGGACGATAATGTATGGTATGGTGTTGACCGCTTTTTTGAATGGCTTAATTCAAAAAGCTACAAAATGCATATCCGGGTACTTTTATCCAGGTATCGGACCTATCATCTGTGCTCTTCATGTAACGGAGCACGATTAAAACCGCAAGCCTTGTTATGGTATTTGGGAAATAAAAAAGTTTTAAATATTCACGATATAATGCAACTGCCGGTTAAAGATTGTCTGCAATTTTTTGAGGAGCTGAGACAATCTGAAAAATTTGATGAAGCTGCACAGATGGTGGTTCATGAAATCTGTATTCGTTTGAAATATCTGGTTGAAGTTGGTCTGGGTTATTTAACGCTTGATCGACAGTCAAGGACTTTAAGTGGGGGGGAGGTGCAGCGTATCAATCTGACAACTGCACTGGGAACATCACTGGTAAATACACTTTTTATACTTGATGAACCGAGTATCGGACTTCATTCCAGAGATATCCGTAAATTGATCTCAATCCTTCACAGGCTCAGAAACAGCGGAAACACTCTGATTATTGTTGAACATGATCCTGAAGTTATTAAATCAGCCGATTATATTATTGATCTGGGTCCTGGGCCGGGAGAAAAAGGCGGTGAAATTGTTTTTTGCGGTCCGATGGATAAGTTGAAACTATCGAAAAGATCCAAAACAGCGGCTTATCTTTTTGACAGCAATAAAAAACATTTCCATAAACAAAAAGTTTTGTCTCCAGAACCTGATTATGTCTGTCTCAAGGGTGCATCTGAGCATAATCTGAAAAACATTGATGTTAATATACCTCTTAATCGTTTTGTCTGCATTACAGGGGTAAGCGGATCGGGGAAATCAACCATAATGGAAGATATTTGCTATTATGGAATTAAGTCATTAATGGGCAAACCAGTGCAAACTCCCGGTAGTTTCGAGTCGATTGACGGAATTGAAAAAATTTCTGATGTTGTATTTGTTGATCAGTCATCAATAGGAAAAACTACACGTTCAAATCCGGTGAGCTATATTGGTGCTTTTGAACATGTCCGAAAGCTTTTTGCAGATCAGCCGCTGTCGCGTAAACGATTCTATTCTCCGGGAACTTTCAGTTTTAATTCCGGCGATGGGCGTTGTCCTGCATGCAATGGAAATGGTTTTGAACATGTAGAAATGCAGTTTTTAAGCGACGTTTATTTAAGATGTCCGGATTGTAACGGGAAAAGGTATCGGGAAGAAATACTGGAAGTCAAAATAGATTCCGATGAAGGCCCGAAATCAATTTATGATGTCCTGAATATGACAGTTGATGAGGCTTGTATATTTTTTAAGGATGCTAAGAAGATAGTTTCAAAGCTTGATATCCTCAAAACTGTAGGATTATCCTATTTACGTCTAGGACAGCCGCTTTCTACTCTGAGTGGCGGAGAAGCCCAGAGGCTGAAACTCGCATCCCATTTGTCGGGTAATATGGTTGATAATGGGAAAGGAATACTTTTTCTTTTTGATGAACCAACTACCGGGCTTCATTTCGCAGATATAAATGTACTTATAAATGCATTAAGAACTCTTGTCGATTCGGGACATTCGGTTGTTGTCATAGAGCATAATCTTGATGTAATCAATGCATCAGACTGGATTATAGACCTTGGCCCGCAGGGTGGTAAAGAAGGTGGAGAAGTCGTTTTTTGCGGACCGCCATCGGGGGTAATAAAGTGCAAAAAAAGTTACACCGGAGCGGCTCTTCTGGATTACCGTAAAGCTTCTTTTCCGTTGCCGGCTACAAAGGTTCAAGACACATTCAGTCAGTTTTATTCAGATATCGTTATCAGAAAAGCGCGAGAGCATAATCTCCAGAATATTGATCTGTCGATTCCAAGGGATAAATTTACTGTTATTACCGGTGTCAGTGGAAGCGGGAAAAGTACTGTCGCTTTCGACATTCTGTTTGCCGAAGGCCAGAGAAGATATCTGGAATCATTAAATGCTTATGCACGTCAGTTTATTCAACCGGCGTCTCGTCCTGATGTAGATTCTGTGTGTGGAATACCGCCAGCTGTTGCTATTGAGCAGAGGACCAGCAGGGGCGGCAGAAAAAGCACGGTTGCTACAGTAACAGAAATTTATCATTTTCTAAGATTGCTATATGTAAAGCTGGGGTTGCAATACTGCCCTTCATGTAATGTGGCCATCCAATCTCAGTCTTCTCAACAGATCCTTGCAGAGATTATGAGTGAGTATAAGGGAAAAACAGTCTCGTTTTATGCTCCGCTTGTTTCAAATCGTAAAGGTTATTATACTGATCTTGCAATATGGGCAGCAGCAAAA
Source organism: Fibrobacter sp. (assembly GCA_012728995.1). GTDB lineage: Bacteria > Fibrobacterota > Chitinivibrionia > Chitinivibrionales > Chitinispirillaceae > JAAYEB01. The sequence continues at coordinate 8,050 of JAAYEB010000417.1, forward strand.
GGATATAAATACCTGAGGGTCGACAATGAGCTGTTACAGACAGAAGCATGGCCGCGTCTCGATCGTTTTAAAGAGCATACTATAGAAATTCCTTTTGGTGATGTAAAAGTATCGGCTGACGAAGAAAATGCTCTTGATTCAAAAATCCAGACCGCATTACAATATGGTAAAGGAATTTTTAAAATTGATGTGAAAGGCTGGAAAAGAAATCCGGGGAAAATTTATTCAACCCTGCACGCTTGTCCTGTTTGTCATAAAAGTTTCTCTGAACTTGACCCTAAACTTTTTTCATTCAATTCCAGAAGAGGGTGGTGTGAAAACTGTTTCGGGACCGGGTTGGAGTTAAATGGTTTTGATGAAGAACAGAGTGGTGAAGAAATTTGGTGGAATGAATGGTTTGATGGAACTGATAGGGTCTGCAGACGGTGTGGAGGTAAGCGTTTGAATGAAACTGCACTTGCAGTTCGTTTTAAAAACAGGAATATAAGTGAATTTGCCGAATTAACTGTTGCACAGGCATACATGGAGATAAACAAATGGGAACTCGGTGCGAGAGAGGAAGCTATAGGTAAAGGGCTTGTAGAAGAACTGAAATCGCGGCTGGAATTTCTCAAACAGGTAGGACTCGACTATCTTACCCTCGACAGAGCTGCTCCAACCTTAAGTGGTGGTGAAGCTCAGAGAATCAGACTCGCAGCACAGCTTGGATCAAACTTAAGAGGAGTATGTTATATTCTTGATGAGCCGACAATAGGTTTACATTCGCGCGACAATCTAATGCTTCTGGATACCCTTTTTTCACTTAAAGCAAAAGGAAACACCGTTGTTGTTGTTGAACA
>JAAYEB010000418.1 GCA_012728995.1 Fibrobacter sp.
CCCAGGGTGATATTCAAATAGTGTGATATATGGTCGGTGGAAGCTTACGCCGGATTATTTTTCTGTCAACAGATTTGTTATCGGGTGGGCGTTTTTAGTTTTCGTGGAGATCAGGAGTCCTGAATTTGAATACTATTGTTTCTGATTGGTTTCCGATTTCTCTTTAATTCGGAATTATTCACAGGATTCCACACGCCCCCATATCAACTTATTGTTCTATTCCTGTTCGAGTTTAGTATTTCTTATTTCGAATTTTTAACAGCTATCGCGGGGGGGCGTGCGCGCTCGGCAAACATGATGATCTTATTTGAATTTTACATTATATAAAGAGTGGTAGTAAAAACTAATTGTACGGGCTTTCGCGCCCGGACGACGAGGTACTTTTTCCAGGGCAAAAAAGTACCCAAAATGCCCTTGACGGCCATGTTTCGCTTACCACCTGCACATAAAAAAAGAAGTAAAATTTTTAGGGTCTAAAACAGTACGCAGCTTTTAAACACGCCCGCTCTGAAGATTGTTTTAAAACTCTTGCCGCATCCGGCTTTTTCATGGGTACCCACTATATGTTGTATTTAAGCCAATCTGTATCGTAAACAAGGCTTAACTGGAGGGTAAGGATATAAATCTAACCCTCCACAATGAAAATATATTGCTGAACGGTAATGCTGCCGGTTGCGAAAACCACAGGCCATCCTTTTGACTTTTTCGATCTTTGCATTGATACTTTCACCAAGTGCATTGGTAATCCGATGTTTAGCATACGTAACGATGTTATCAATATGTACTTTCAATGTTTTTGCCGCTTTAATCATTGGGGCTATTTGTGAGTGGGTTGCCCAGAAATACCACTTATCGAAGTATTTTCTCATACATGCTTCATATTTATAATCCCAGAGGTGACGGAAATTATCTTTTATCGCACATGCTTTACTCGTTTTTAAATCAAGAGCTTTCAATGCATAATAATATTCTTTTCGCCATTCGGGAACATTTTCCTCATTCCACAACCAAATGTACTTGGTACCTTTTAATGTCTGGTCACCGGATTCATTTAAAGCTTTATGTTCAGCAATTCGAGTCTTATCTACAGCCTTGGTAACATATCCCACAGTATGGAATTTATCAAAAACAATCTTTTTATGTGCATCAGGAATATATTTTTTAGTGGCTGCAATAAATGGATCCCACATATCCATTGCAACAGCCTCAACACTTTTTAATTCTTCCTTGTTGAATTGCTTATAATAAGCCTCAAGACTTTCCTGTTCCCTGTCATCAGCTACATACTCTACAGTACCTTTATCGATATTGGTGACAATCGTTTCGTATTTGTGACCTCGGGCAAAAGATTTCTCATCTACTCCAAGTCTTGTTGGTATTGCATGTTCTTTTCTGGCTTGTCCCCTTTTTACAGCACGATCAACAACATTCCAGCAACGATCCCAACGGATTGAATACAATCTGCCAATGGATTCAATACTACACTCTTTTGAGATGTCTATTATAAGCTTCTCAAACTCGTATGTCATATCTGAACCGTTCTCGCCAAACTCAGAATAAATTTGCTTTACTCCATGTACAGGGCAATTAACACGGAGCAACCTTACATGAATAAATGTTTTCATTTGACATACATTTAAATGCTGGTAAACTCGTTCCGGGGAGTGATCATATACACTGTAGAACTTTTCGCATTCAGGACACATCACTTGAATGTTCTTTTCGTGATCAACCCAGATATCAATTTGATTTAATTCAGTATCAACAATCACCCTGGTGATAAACCATGGCGCGCCTTCAAACCTAATATTTTTGTAAAAAGCTTTTTGTCATCCATAATAATCGAAAAATACTAAAAGGAAGAGACCTGACCAATTCTTCCCTTAACCTGCATAGCCAGACAATTCTTGATTGTGGAAGCATTGTCAAGATAAAAGTCGAGAGCGTGCTCTCTTAGAAATAAAATGCTTGAGAATAACTAAAATCCTTTGTTTATGCATATACTTTTATCTTTACTATGCTGGAAAAATCATGTACTTTGTTGATTGCTGGTTAAGGTATTACGATAAACCACAATATGTTGTGGGTATCCATGAAAAAACCGGATGACCCAAACTCTTTTAATAAGTAAATGTAGATTGCGGGACTCGAACAAAAAAAGCTGCTTTTCTTTTGTGCAGGTACTGCTCAACATAACGGCTGCGGAATTTCTCTATTTTCTTAATCTACTGAAGTGGAAAAAGTATGAAAATTAACAAATGAATAAATTACCATTTTAAACATTACTATCCTGCTGGCCCCCGTCTCCCTGCGGGAGAAGGGGGACTGGGGGAAGAGGTCTTCTGAACTATTCACAGATTACCACACGCCCCATATCAATTTATTGTTCTATTCCGTTTCGAGTTTCGGATTTCTTTTTTCGAATTTTTAATAGCTGACGCGGGGGTCGTGTGCGCCCGGCGACACGGAAGATAGTTTAAAATCATATAGTGCGCTCGGAGGACATGAAAATCTTAAAAAACTTTAAACTTTCCTTTTTAATCATACTATTGTACTATTCTGATATGAATAGATCCAAATGTAAGGCTACGATAAAAATTAATTATGAGGGCTCTGTCTTTATTCATCACAGTCTGGCAATGGTAAACAGGGAACTTCTGTCGGAGCTGATCAAAAATCCCAATTTTGACATAGGATACATTCCCTGGGAAAAGCACCAGTTTATTCCATCAAAAAATTCCAAATTCCACAATCTGCTTGGGTTGAAATCAGCGCATTGTGATGCAGATTTTTGTATCCGTCACAGGTGGCCCCCAAACTTTGAAAAGACACCTGGCTGTAAACTGATTGTAATATTACCATGGGAGTATGGCAGCATACCAGTTGAATGGCGAGAAAAAATCAGGGAAAATGTTGATGAGATTTGGGTTTATACTGAATTTTTGAGAGATTGTTATATTAATTCAGGTGTTGAAGAAAATAAAATAAGGGTGGTTCCGCTTGGTATAGATCCATTACTGTTTAACCCGTCACAAAAACCGTCCGAACAGGTCAGAAAACTTGTAGGTAGCAGATTCTGCTTTCTTTTTAATGGCGGGGCGATACTGCGTAAAGGAACAGACATCCTTGTTAACGCATTTCTCAACGAATTCAAACCGGATGAACCTGTCTGCCTGCTGATAAAAGATTCTGACATGTATGGTAAAAGACTGGCCGCCCGCGTAAAAAAACTGGCGTCACTCAAAACTGTTGCGTCTGTTATTTACTTGTCTGATACATTGGCTCATGAGGACCTGCCAGGGCTTTACACAGCTTGCGACTGTTATGTGCATCCGTACCGGGCAGAAGGTTTTGGATTGCCTGTAGCAGAAGCGCTTGCATGTGGCAAGCCTGTAATAGTCACGGGCGGCGGCGCATGTCTGGATTTTGTCAAACCTGACATGGGATATTTTATCAGGTGTTCAATTAAAAGATTTTCTCAGAAAAATGTCAGCGGAATGGAAACTGTAGATAATCCTTTCTGGCTGGAACCGGATATCCGGCATCTTCAGACTGTAATGCGACACGTCTACGAAAATGCAGACCAGGCAAGGGCAAAGGGGATCAGGGCAGGAGAGATAATCCGTAACAACTGGAACTGGAGAAATACTGCTAATAATGTATCACTGCATATCAATAGATTACAGAGTTTATAGATTACAAAACATCCTGTTTTGCTGGTATGAATACAGAAGAGGAAAATTTATTGTCAAAAAGACCACGACTTGTGGCCGTGGTCTTTAACTCTGATAACTGAACACAGACATTATTATCGGTACAAACGGTTTAATGCGCTTGTTAATGCCAGAACTGAAGCAAGGGCTATATCGGTATCTATTCCAGCACCAAAGCATCTTTTTTTGTCTTCATTTTCCAGTTCTATATAAGAGACCGCTTTCGCGTTTGAGCCGCGTTCGATACTGTGTTCATGATAAGAGATTATCTGGTATTTCAGACCATATGAATTTATTGCATTCGATAAAGCATCAAGAAGACCGTTTCCTTTCCCTTTAACAGTAACCTCCTTACCCGAATGCAAAAGGTTTGCGGTAATACAGATTTGGTGTCTGTTATCAGTTACTGTAGATTCATCAATATTGTATTCAGAGATTCTTACGTTTTCCGAACGATTTACAAATTCAGTCATGAATGCGTTACGGATCTCTTCAACAGAGAGTTCTCTTCCTTTTTTGTCCGCGGTTTTTTGTACTGTTTTACCTGTTTCCGCAAACATGTTTTTGGGAATCTGAAAACCGCAGATCTCATTAAGTATAAATGCAGCACCACCTTTTCCGGATTGACTGTTTATTCTTATAATGTTTTCACAGCTTCTTCCGATGTCTTTGGGATCTATAGGAAGATACGGGACCTGCCACACACCGCCTTTCTGATTGTAGTCCGACAAGCCTTTGCTTATTGCATCCTGATGAGAACCGGAAAATGCAGTGAACACGAGCTCTCCGGCATAGGGGTGACGGGGGTGAATCGGCATGTCTGTACATTCGGTGTATACATCAGAAACAGAACTAATGTCGGAAAAATCAAGTCCGGAATCTATTCCCTGAGAAAACATGTTTAATGCCAGTGTAATCAAATCGGCATTTCCGGTTCGTTCTCCGTTTCCAAACAGCGTGCCTTCAACACGCTGTGCACCTGCAAGAATTGCAAGTTCTGCAGCCGCGATTGCGCATCCGCGGTCGTTGTGTGTGTGAACACTTGTTATCACGTTTTCTTTGCGATGAAGTTTGTTGATTACGTATTCTACCTGATCGGCAAAATTATTCGGTGTTGATATTTCTACGGTTGACGGCAGGTTAATAATCACTTTTTCATCAGCTTGCGGATCCCAGGTATCAATAACTGCATTGCATATATCACATGCAAAATCCGGCTCGGTTTGTGAGAAACTTTCTGGTGAATACTCCAGAGTGACTTTTCCATTATGTTTTGTTGACTCATCACGGATCATCTTTACACTGTCTGTAGCCAGATTAATAATCTCTGAACAGTTTTTTTTAAATACAACATTTCTTTGAGCCGGTGAGGTAGAGTTATACAGATGAATTATAACATTTGGAGCATCCCGCAATGCTTCGAATGATTTAATTATCAGATGTTTACGCGCCTGGGTCAGAATCTGAATGGATGTATCGGGTGGGATATGTCCATTTTCAATTAATCTTCGCGTAAATTCATAATCAGTTTTTGATGCTGAAGGGAAACTGATTTCAATTTCCTTGAATCCGATCTGTACCAGGGTTTTGAATATTTTTAACTTGTTTTCAGGGTTCATCGGATTTTTTAAAGCCTGGTTTCCATCACGAAGATCTACACTGCACCAGATCGGTGCTTTGTCAATACGTTTTGAAGGCCAGGAACGTTGATGAAATTCGAAATGTTGTTGTACTGTATATTTAGTCATGATATTCTCCTTATTTTGAAATGTAAAAAGGCCCGCTGTCTGGAGCGGGCCTTTTATGATTTATTTCTGGTATTTAAATTTATGTCCGCTCTGAAGTCATAGGAATAAGTATAGAAGATACAGGTTGTGTAGTAATAAGGAGAGTGTGCTTAAACCTGTGTCTGGTTTAATTGAAAAAACAGCTTTGTGTGAAACTTCGTGTATCATCATGAACATAATATAACGAATCTTAAGAATAATGTCAAGTTGATTCCTGTTTATTAGCAAGGAATACATGTTCAAAATACAGCAAACGTCATCCCAAACCTTATTTGATGAACGGAAGTGTTAAATTGAGTGTTTTAAATCATCTGATCAAATAAAACTGCTGTTATGTTTAAAAATGTTTTTTTTGATTTTCAACTGTATTTCATTTTGGCATTAAAACAGAAGATGCGAATCTGATTCGAATTTATTTTGAATAAAATGGGCCAGGGTATTTCATAATCAGTAAAACCGGTGTATTTTTTGATTAGATCTTTAAATGAACTTATCTGATCCGGTTTTTTATCACAGGGTGGAAATTTGCCGAAAATTGAGATTAATTCAGGTGTCAAGGTTCTGGATGTTTCAAAAGGAACTGTTTTAATTGATGCTCTTAATGATGCAGGGATATTTGTCCCGTCAGCTTGCGGAAGTACAGGTAAATGCGGACTTTGCAAGGTTAAAATTGTAAAAGGAAATTATCGTTTTGATTCTGCCACGATTGAAAAAATTACAGTTGAACAGAGAAATGCCGGAATGCATTTAAGCTGTCAGGTAAAAGTAAATGAGGATATCGGGATCGAAATTCATCCGGAATATCTGTCTGCTCAGCAGTTCAAATCCCGATTGCGCAAAAAACGGTTTTTAACCAATGATATTGTTGAACTTACTCTGGAGATGGTCTCTCCTTCATCCATATCTTTTAAACCCGGGCAATATATTTTACTGAAATCAAAGCCGTATGATAATAATAAGATGGTAATGCGCCCATTCTCAATCGCTTCATCAACAGCCTTGAATTCTGTTATTCAACTCAATATCCGGCTGAATCCATCAGGAATATGTACTCCCTGGATTTTTAATCATCTTCAGGAGGGACAGGAGGTGGAGTTTAACGGACCCAGAGGAGCCTTTTTTATCAGAAACACTCTCTATCCAATGGTTTTTATTGCAGGTGGCAGCGGAATTGCTCCTGTAAGATCAATTTTGCATACAATGAGAGATTACAATATTGATAGAGAGGGGATACTTTTTTTTGGTGCGTTAACTCAGAAAGACCTTTTTTATGTTGAAGAGATGATGGAGCTTGAGGGCAGGCTAAAAGGGTTCAAATATATTCCAGCCCTTTCAAATGAGCTTACTGAGAGCGACTGGTCTGGTGAACGTGGCTTGATTACAGAGGTAGTAGATCGTTATCTGGGAGATAACATATCACAATATGAGGCTTATCTTTGTGGTAAACCTGCCATGATAAATGCGTGTATTTCTGTGCTTGAAAAGAAAAAGATTTTTAAAGAAAATCTGCTTTTTGATCTTTTCAATGAAGCCAGACAGCCCACAAAAACAGAGATTTCAGAAAATAAAACCTCTGTTCAGACATAATCTGTTCCTGAACGGATCTTCCCGTTTGTTTCATGATGATGTTTTGGTTGTAATAATCAAAACATCGGTTCTTTATAATTCGATTATGCTCCCGGTTGAACTGGTTTCATCAAAAAAATCTTCTTTGAAATAGTAGAATCCCTGTTCGTCATTGGAGTAATATTCACTTGCTTCTTCGGTGAAAAATTTCCGTAATGCGGCATCTTTATTTTCACCGTCAAGCACTCGGTGACGTAACTGGCTGGTTTCAGACGGAACGATAAACGCAACAGCGTATTTGGGCATATATCTCCTCGATTTCGTTAAAAATACTGGATTTATTCCAATTAAAATGGTTTCTTTAAAATAGGTTTTTGTTACA
>JAAYEB010000419.1 GCA_012728995.1 Fibrobacter sp.
CTGTTAAATCAGCAGATGCTTTCCTACAATCTGTTACGTATCGTTTCCGAACGGGGAGATGCAACTATTACAGGAACTGTTACCAGTTACAGTAATACACCTTATACTTTTGGGGCATCTGCTGCTAAACAGGTTGATGTTGAACAGTATATGGTGTCGGTTACTGCTAATGTGCAGTTCATCGATAACCAGAAAAGTAAACCATTGTTTGAAGGCTCTGTTACCGGTGAGGGTACTTATGATTTTAAAACCGAAACAGAAGAAACAGGAAGAACCAAGGCTGTAAATGATCTTGTTCAGAGGGTGTTACAAAATACAATTCAAAGTTGGTGATTTATAACAAGTTAACGAATGTCTGCATTAATTGAAGTGTATCTCGACTCAACCGAAATTTGTAATTTGATCCAGCATTACTGATAGTTTTTTATGTTTAACTATTTGAGGACTAATGAGTTATGAACTTTTTAAAAATGGAGGGTACCGGAAACGATTTTATCTTGACTCATGAAATTGAATCCGAATCCATAAAAGATATTCTAAAAACTATTCCATCCATTTGTAATCGAAAGACGGGAGTTGGTGCAGATGGTGTGATCTTTATACTGCCATCATCTTTGGCAGATTTCAAAATGCGAATATTCAATAGTGATGGTAGTGAAGCGCAGATGTGCGGAAATGGAGCCCGATGTTTCAGTTTATATCTTAAGTTGTTAAATTTAACTAAGTTAGATAAAATATCCATTGAAACTGAAGCAAGTGTAGTGATTACAAAATTTATAAATGAAAATATGATCAGGGTAGATATGGGCAAACCGGTTCTGGAAGGATCAAAGGTTCCGGTCAGCTTTTGCGGACACCCTGTAAAAAGAAGGCAGATATCAGTCGGCAACAAGATATTTAATTTTACAGCAATTTCTATGGGTAATCCCCATGCCGTTATATATGCTGATGAGCTTTCTGATGAACTGGTTTTAGATTATGGACCTCAAATTGAATGTCACCCCTGTTTTCCTCAGAAAACAAATGTTGAATTTATTAAAGTATTGTCAGAAAAAGAGATAGCCATGCGTGTCTGGGAAAGAGGCTGTGGTGAAACCCAGAGCTGTGGAACAGGTGCATGTGCAAGCGTAGTGTCTGGTATCATTAATGAATTACATGGCAAAGATATTTTGGTTCATTTGCCTGGGGGTGAGTTGCAGGTTCAATGGAATGGTAGTGAATCGGACAGTGTGTTTCTTACTGGTCCGGCGAAGAAAGTTTTTGAAGGAAAAATCAGTATCCCAGTGGATTTGAATTCTTAGCTTGGTAAATTACACTAAGTTATTATTATCAAGGCAGTTACAAAATAAATATACAAGTAGATGGGGTTATGTCCGAATCTTGTATTTCCTTATTCATTAACACCTTATCTATTATAAAAAGAAATTTAAAAAACGGGAAATAATGAGTATTTTTGAAACACTGATGCTTGTTTGTTTTGGTGTAAGTTGGCCTATATCAATCATTAAAGCATTAAAGACAAAAACAGTTGCAGGTAAAAGCCCTGTATTCATGATCATTGTAATTTCAGGATATGCAAGCGGTATTATGCATAAACTGCTTTATTCGCATGACTGGGTGACCATCCTTTATGTGATCAATTTTATTCTGGTCTCGACAGATCTGTTTCTATATTTTCATTACTCTAAAAAGATAGAAACAGTGAATAAAAATTTATAGTTTTATGGTGCTGAAGCCCACGGGCAGTTTGTTTTTGGCTGAATAGTATTTGGATATAAAAGCAATAGTACAGAATCAAAGTATATTATCTAAAAGATGTTATTGTTTTTTGAGGTCTTTTCATCTATCTTGTTTTAGTAATATTGGGATTCTTCAAGGAATTTTCACATTGCAGATTTTTCCAAATGTTTGCATGTGGGTTCCGACCAGATATAAAAGATTGGTTTTCAGGTTTTCAATGAAGCGCTTAAAATAACATGGCTGTACGTTACGAAACTCCGGTAATTAAACTGGCAATTGAGAGAAAACTTGTTACGCCTGTTCAGCATCAGCAATGCAGGGAACTGGTTCGTAAAAGCCGGCGAATAGGATTGAATACTTCAATTGAAGAAATATTGATAAAGCAGGGTTTTATAACCAGGGAGCAGATTGAGGAATTAACTGAAATATCGCGTCTGGGTGAAACGGGTGATCTTTTTGCCGGATATCGTCTTCAGAAACTTATTGGTAAAGGCGGAATGGGTAAGGTCTATTCTGCTGTTCATGAATTTACCAATCGAAAAGTTGCCATTAAAATCCTTAATTACTCCTACACTAAAGATGAGACAAATGTAGCCCGGTTTTTTCAGGAGGTGCGTGCCCTTGCGAAACTGAATCATCCTGGAATCGTTACCTTGTATGATGCTGGGAAGGGGGGGAGACGTTATTATTTTGCAATGGAATTGGTTGAGGGTCCGTCACTTGATCAGTATGTAAGAGAAAAAAAAAGATTACCGGAAAACCAGGCACTGGCAATTACAAAAGCTGCAGCAGAAGCATTAGGGTATGCTCATAAAAAAAATACCATTCATCGGGACATAAAACCTGAGAATATCATAATTGATGATTCAAATGTGGTAAAAGTTACTGATTTTGGCGTGGTTATGCATACTGATGATGACCATTTGACACTTACCAGAGAAGGCTACATGGTAGGTTCCGTACATTTTGCATCACCGGAACAAGTTGAAGGAAAAAGAGATATTGATGGACGATCAGATATCTATTCATTAGGTGCAACGCTCTATTTTATGTTAACAGGCCGGACTGTATATTCCGGTAAAAATGCTCAGGATATATTAATAAAACATGTGGCCGGAACTTGGATTTCACCCCGAAGATACAACAAAAATATTTCGATTGGTACTGTGCGTATCATCCGAAAAATGATGGTTAAAAACAGAGATAAACGGTATGGTACAATGGAGGCAGTTATTGATGCTATCAATGGTAATTCCAAACTTATGAGAGTTGTTGTAATCATTCTAAAAATTGCAATAATTTTAACTCTTGTCGGTGTTGGTATTGGTGCAGAACTGTTTTTCAAGGCTGGCAGTTTATTATTGAATATGAATTAACGAATGAGCGGTTTGTTGTGCTGCGATTCCGAAGAATGAGTTTACCATCGATTGAGATTATTCAGTATCTTGAACACACGGAAATATGTCCATGATCTGGATGAAAGATTATTTCTGAGATCTTTCAAATAAAGTGTAGCAACAACCAATTCATCTTTAAAAATGGCTTTTCGGGCAAAATGGTATAAATAAAAACGGTTGTCAGGATAAAATCTGTTCCACTCGGTTTTAAAAGTGCTTTCGCTAATTTGACCTATGTAAAATTTCGCAATCAATCTTGGTATTGGAAAAGGGTGATCGGCTTTTGCAACAAAATCAAAGAGGGAATCGCTTTTATGTGATGAGTCGCGGTAAATAAGTTCACCGGTTTTAATAGCTGCCATCCACGGTATTGGTGATGATTTGGAGCATTCACGAAACACCTTTTGGTAAATGGTTATTGCATCTTTATACTGAAAATCATATTCATATATTCCGGCGAGTTCCATCCATGCATTCCAGACACCTTCAGAATTGAGATGTGCTGTAATACACTGGTCGAATATTTCACGGGCTTTACTTTTTTTGCCTTTATCAAGGTAAGCCCGGCCCAGGGCAGTTTTTGCAGCAACTGCGATATCAATGTCTGTAGAGTGGATATTTATGATATCTTCAGCAATAATTATTGCTGAATCCGGTTTGGAGTTATCCAGATAATAATCAAGCAGGCTTAAATAGAGTTTCCCCCAACTTTCAGGATACCTGATATACTGATCCATCAAAGTTTTGATTTCTGCGTAAAGGAGGTTCGGGCGATTCTGTTTTAGAAAAGAGTGACTTCGAAGAATAGTTGAAGTCATTGCAGAGATGTTTACAGGATTTGATGGATATTTATTAGCGAGCATTTTGAATATGCTGTCGGCAGCATCAACTTTATCCGTTTTACTAAAAATAATCCCTTCAAGAAAATATTTGAATGCCAAAACAGATTCATCTCTGCTTTTTATTAAATCGTTTTTATTGAGCAGCTCGAGGGCTTCATCATAACGATTAAGACGAACAAGGCAATCTGCTACTTTAATTTGAATTTTTTTCGCCAGAGCTGCGTTGTTAAAATCCATTATTAAGCTTCTGTACTCATCGATGGCAGCCTCAAAGTCACCTTTGTCAAAAAATCTGTCTGCGATGAGAGTCGGGCTGGGTGCTCTTGGAGTAGCGCGGCGATATACTTTAATGTTATCAAATGCTGCAGTACCATTTTTTACAAAAAAACCAAATCGCTCGTGACCTTTCCCTAATGGAGGCAGATAATCCCAAACTTTGCTTACGATTTTACCATTAATGGAAAACGTAATTGAGTTCTGGATACGTTCGATTTTAATATGATTGGTTTTGTTAAAGTTTATTTCGGGTGATTGAATATCCTGAAATAAAAACCGGCATCCTGGAAACATGATGCCATGCTGGGCTTGTCCATTATTATTTAGTACAAAAGAGTAACCGCTGTCAGGGTGATCGCCAAAAATAAATATCCCTGCATTGAAAAGATCCATTGTGTCTGCACTAACATCACACTCCAAAAGAATATCCCGATTAAACTGTTTTTCAAAACGGGCAAAAGCAAGACCGGAAAACTGCTTACCAATCAGTTTACCATCTTCTATTCTCCAGGAGATATCGTTCGGTGAAATTCCGTTAAAGAGAAACCACTCTTCATTATCATGTTTAGTATTAAATTTGGTGGTATAAATAAGCTGCCAGTGAGACTGGCCTTTTTTGTCCTGAATGTATATTGATAATGCAAATATCAGTACAAATAATATAATCAGGTTGCTGATAACAATCGGAGCCCAGTTTTTTTTTGTAAAACAGCGAATCTTTGACCACAGTGATGGTGGTTGAGCAAGAACTATTTCACCTTTTTGGTACCTGTTAATATCAGCTTTGAACTCCTCCATCGATTGATAACGATCTTCAATATCTTTTGCCATAGCTTTCAAGGTAATAGCTTCTATTTCTGCAGGAAGCCAGGGGACCAGTTTGCGTGGAGGTATTGGTGTTGCTTCCATCACATTTATGGTGGTTTGATGAAGATTGCGTTGGTCAAGATAAGGGTTTTTAAATGTAAGCATCTCATAAAGCATGATACCAAGAGAGCAGATATCGCTGCGATGATCAACAAGTCCGCCAAGAAGTCGTTCCGGGGCCATGTATGATGGAGAACCCATTATTTCGCCGGTCCGGGTAATTCCTTCAACATCATCATTCTCAAGTGCTTTAGCTAATCCAAAATCAATAAGCACCGGGGTAATATGGTCTTTCATAATCACATTATTAAGTTTAAGATCCCGGTGAATGATTCTTTGGCTGTGTGCATAGGAGAGTGCATCAGCAAGTTGTGATATAATTTCAAGTACATCTACCAGCTTTGGTTTTCTGAAATTAAGGAAATAGTACAGATTTTTGCCTGGAATGTAATCCATGGCGAGATAATAGATGTTATTCTCCACTGCTACTTCATGAATACTGACTATATTGGGATGGTTTAATTTTGCAATGGCGTGGGCTTCAGTTAAAAAACGTTCTACAAAGCGACGGTTTATTGTAATATTAGCTGGCATTACCTTAAGGGCAACTTCCCGGTCCAGATCGAGTTGAAGTGCTTTGTAAACAACAGCCATCCCGCCTCTGTCTATTTCTTCAATAATCCGGTATTTTCCAATTTCTGACCCAACCGGAAGGAATGTCCGTTCAATAGATGCAAGCATATTGCGAATACGGATATTTCCTTTTTCAAGATTCTTTTGAAATTTGTTTCCACTATTTGTATTCATATTCATAATTACTTTGATTATTTGATTCTGTATCTATAATACTAACCATTTTCAGCTTTTGCAATGATCTGTAACATTTAATTTCCCAATAAAAGATTTTTGGTTTTGGGAATAAAGTTGTTTCCTGTAAGAAAATTATTTTCGGCAGGTGTGGTGTGAAGACGAACTTGTGAACAGGTCCTGTACACTGTAGACAGTAACGGTATATAGTTTAAATATATTATAACAGGTTATGTATTAATAGGATTAAAGAGATTTTTTAAAACTGTTAGTTGGATGGATTCATAAATTGTTAATATAACAGTTATCTTAATCATGAACATATGAATACTTCAAAAATATTTACAAAAGTGTTTTCCTGTTTCATGACTGATAAATGTACTAAAAGGTACATCGCAAGAGTTCTGGCTGGAATAATGTTTTCGTCGTTGTTTTTACAGCTCTGTTATGCCCAGGCCGACAGTACGGAATGTTTCCCTATGGTTAAAATTTATAGAACTGGCTTCGGATCTCATCAGATATGTTTAAATAATTTTAAACAGGCGCCTGATTCATGTGTAGACCTTACAATCGCATTTCCTGGTATGGGAGTGGATCTGTTATTTCATCGAAACAGGGAAAATCCATGGAAATATATCGGAATAGAAAGCAAGCAGACTGATATTGTTGCATCGGTTAAAGTTGAAATTTCAGATAACCAGAACGGGGTTTTCAGTAGTGCAGTAATAACTGTTGATTCAGCAGAAGATTCTCTGGGAGAGAAAATCGCGGTTTTACAGTTTTCGGGTGACAGGATTTCACACCAGGATAGTTTATTATCCATTGATTATACAATAAGTGAGTACAGATATCTTTGTATGAAACCTGTTAAAGTTATTACAGACAGAAAATTTACCTATCCTCCAGGCTATATGAGACGTGACCAGAGGCTTAATCATCCTGAATTATCAATGTTTCATTGTGGAAAAGGTGTACGTATGCCACAATCCAATTCTTTATGGGAGCGGGGCCTGATGATTGTTAAGTATAAAGTTCTTCACCCGCCAGAACTTCTCTTTGATAATCCGGAAAAAATTGAAAAGCAGGAAGCCTGGAAAAACAGGTTTAAAAAAAGACCTGAAAAAAAGAAAAAGGAAAAGAAACGTTCAGGTTTGATTAAAATTCATCCTTTATAAGCAGGTTTATGGTTTGCGATTTATACCAGACCTGACATGTACCCGTGTTTGTTGTATGAAATTGATGGCCTGAAATGTGCTTACAAAGACTTGTTTTAACCTGAATGAAGAGGAATAATTGACGATAAACAGGCAGGTATGAGCCTTTTGTGCAAATTTCCCATAAAAAGATTCGTGTAAAGGAATCGCTACTGTTCAGGTTTAATGTAGGTTTGTGTTATGATAGCAGAATTTTACCAATATGGAATTGGTAAAAGGTAAAGGTAGCAATTAAAAATGATTAAGTTTAACAGCAGGCGCAGGTTTTTGGTGGCTTTGGTTCTGCTGGCTTTGATTTTTCTGTTTGACACCTTTATTACTTCGAATTTTACAATATGGTTTCTGTATGTTCTTCCGGTTCTGTTTCTGACAGAGAATTCAGGTAAAACGATTTACATGATTTCTTTGGCAGCAACTGTTATGATGATAGCTGGTTATTTTTTGTCGTATTCACTACCGTTACCTTTTTACAGAAGATTGGCAAACAGGGGGTCGGGGATTATAGTAGTCTGGATTACTGCGTTTCTGGTTAGATTGTCATCAAACGCAATGGAAAAAGCAAATGCCAACCAGAGACACCTGAGGAAATTAATCGATATACTGCCTGTAGGAGTTGTTTTTCTGAATCTGCAAAAAAGGATTGTAATTGCAAATCACAGCGCAGTCTTAATCTTCGGCAAAATAAATCCAGGTTCCCAATTTTACCCTGCTGAGGAGTATACATTTTATAATTATGAGGGTGAAGAATTGAAACCTCAGGATTTATCCTTGATTATTAATTTAAATGGTAGTGAATTATTTCATAACACAGTACTAATCAAATTAAAGAACTCCAGCAAGAAGATACTGACAGTGGATTCCGTAATGGTTAGAGGAGAAAATGGCAAAATAATAGGCACCATAAATGTGTTCACAGATATAACTGAAAAGACAAGGCTAGAACAGGATCGCGAACGGCTTGTTGCTGAATGGAAAGCCATGATTAATGCCTTGCCCGACGGGATTATTGTATATAATAAAGATACCACGATAAGGTTTATTAATGATATCGCTAAAAAAATTTTTGATTTTAAAAATGAAGATTTAAGGAAGACATTATCTGAACGGATGAGAAAATACATAATCAAGAATGTAAACGAGAATGAACATCTGGCGTTTGAAGAGTTGTTTGCTAAAGCAATGATCGGCGAGATGGTCCATTCTAAAATATTCAAACTGGATGTCGGTAATCAAACGCACTGGTTATCATTGAGTTCAGCCCAGGTAAAAACAGAGGAAGGATTTATTACAGGTATTATAATAAGTTTTACTGATATAAGTGAACTGATTAAATTGCAAGAAAGTCTGGTTGAAAGTGAAAACCGTTTTAGAAGTATGTTTGAATTTAATCGTGCAATTATGTTGCTTATTGATCCTGTAAACAGTTGCGTTTTAGATGCGAATCAATCTGCGCTTCAATTTTACAAGTATTCAATGGAAGAAATAAAA
>JAAYEB010000055.1 GCA_012728995.1 Fibrobacter sp.
GGTACAGCAATATAATTTTAGAAATCATGTCCTGCAGAGAAATATACCTGACTTTCAGATTTTAGACCAAATTGGTTTAAATTATTTAACAATTGTCCGAATGCGATTCTTACCGGACCGAAAAATGTTTTATAGGTCAAACCAGCTCCAATGCCTATTGGAGCTTGTTTTAAAAATTCATCTGAAGCAGTTTTAATATTAAAGGAATCATTATTCCAAACATGGCCCCAGTCTGCAAAAAGTTGGGCATAGAAATTTTTTTCAATTTTAAATCTGTAATCAAGATGAAACAGGCAGAAAAGATCGCCTGAGAGGGAACGTGGACGTAAACCTACAAATGGTATGTAGTTATAAACACTAATGTCACTGTTGGGTTCATCATATAGAACACCACCCAGGTATGTGCGTTCAACTGCTGGCAATACTTTGCTTGCCCATGCAAATCGAACCTGGTAAAATGTGGTGTGATTAGACCCAAATGAAAGATACTGGCCAAAATCACCGTTTAATTTCAGGAAATTTGTAGATCCGCCAATTATTCTGGTTGTCCCGCTGAATGTTAACTGATTTTTTATTCCAGACATTGGGAAAGGGTATTGATCAGTATTGTCAACAGTCAACTTTATGAGAAACAATGGCAAACCTTCATTAAAAGCAAAACCCAGCATGTTACCGAAAGCGTTTCCTTCAGACTGCTGAACCTTGAATTTTTCGATTTTCAGGCCACCACGCAGTAAAACAGAGCGTCCAAGCTGGGTGCCTATCAATCCGACAATACCGGTTTTTCGAAGACTGCTTTCTTCAAGTTTCAAGGTATCAGGTCCATTGCCAGCAGGAACAGATTCATGAATTTCACGTTGGAAGATTCGTTCATTTGAGATATAAAATTTCAGTTTAAGATAGTTGGCTAAATTGGTTGTAAAAAGATGATTCCCCTGAAACTCAAGAGCGTATTTTTCCCTTCTCATTCCATATTGGACATGAAGTGCGCCGTTAATACCAAGTCCCAGAATGTTTTCATAAGCTGGTTCGATGTAACCTTCTCCCAAATGAAATTCATCAAATCGCAGCCCCATACGAACACGCCAGTATTTTTTTTCCTGGAGCAAAATTCTGGCTGTGCGATTGTTGTCAATATCAATATTAACATTATCAAATAAATCGAGGGAGTATACAGAAGTAATGGATTTTCTTATCAGAAAACCGTTGATACTGTCACCCTGGTTTATATTCGCAGCAGTTTTCACGATACGGGAGGATGTTAGTTTGTTTCCAAATACTTTAACATCATTGATTGTATCTGATAAAGATCCTGGTGAGTAATTTCTGTTTATTTTATCAGGTGTTAAAGAGCTCCTGATAATTTCAATTTTTTCCATTGCGGCAGTGTACCCGGCAGTAATCAAGGTATCAATATTCTCGAAATCTGTATTGGAGAGTTTTCCCAGATCCGGACTTATGACTACATCTGCGATTTCAAGTTCTTTGTTTTTACGGTTTGCAACACCTATGGATATTATCTGATCCACAAGTTTAACTGGATTATTAAGATCTTCTTCGTTCCACATTGGGGAGGTAACATCTAATGCAACAATAAAATCACAACCCTCTTCTTTGGCTGTTAAAACCGGGATGTTTGATGTCAAACCACCATCTATAAGGAGAAGACTGTCAATTTGAACAGGAGAAAAGGCTAATGGAACAGCACAGGATGCCCTGATTGCTGAGACAAGATTTCCTTTAGAAAGAACAATTTTACCTCCATTAACAAGATCTGTTGCAATAATTCTGAGAGGTATGGGAAGATTGTTAAAATCCATTTTTGCCTGATATTGCACTGGAGCGAGTATGGGAGCAAGCAGATTATAAAAAGCTTGTCCATAAGAGATAGAATTAGGAAGAACAGGTTTGAAATTATTATCAAATCTTAGTTCAAAGAGGTGATTACCGTAATCGGTTTTATTGCTGACAAATCTTTTTTTTCTGTTTGCAGTATTACTGTAAATATCTTCCCAGTTAATTGATTTTGTAAGAGATTCGATAGAGTCGGCAGATAAGCCCGATGCATAGAGAGCACCAATAATGGCACCCATACTGGTTCCAACAATAAAATCCGGCTTTAAACCGGCCTGATCGAATGCTTTAAGTATGCCGATCTGAGCTAATCCTCTGGCGCCTCCACCGCTTAAAACTAAAGCGAAGCCTTCAGAACATGATTCTGCCTGTATTAAAGAATGAATTAACAGAATAAAGCATATAAATAAACATTTAAATTTTTTCTTTATTCTTTCAATATGCATCTTGTATTTTCTATCCATATATTTACTTTTTGGCAGAGTGAAAGCAGCCAGTATTATTTCATTCCTGAATTGAGGCAATTTACAGGTTTGAGATGACAAATAATTCGACAATATGTATCTCAGTACATGAGTTAATTGTTATTTTCAGAAGATAATCAATTTTCTTTAAAATACAATAAGTTTTACCAAAGTATCAATTTATAATTGATTTGTCCAAAAAGCTGAAAAAAAACTGCCGGTCCTTCATTTTTAATTTCACGTCCGTTTTTCACATTATTTCCTTATAAATACAATCAATCGATTGTATTTCATTTACTGTTTTTTAATATTTAAGCGGCAGTATCTGTTCTCGCAGATTTATCGTAAAAGGATATTTTCATGGAATTAAGTATTATGAATTAAATCAGGTGTTCTACTATGCTTTGTGTCCCGACTATACTCTGCAATCGTGTTCCGGGCAGGCATTGTTTTGGTTTCAGATTTTTCTTTAGTTTTGTTTCGAATCTCGAGTTTAATATTTCGAATTTTCAAAAACAGCTTGATAACCCGCGATTGGGATATCGATACCGAAAAATGCCGGGGAGATATGGTCATTTACAGCCATAAAACCCTTTCTGCGGTAGTGGCTGTTATATAGCTCATCAATAAACAAATCGTCCGATTCAGTATGGAATTGAATTAACAAGTAACAAATTCAATGATTACAGGAAAATGTGTAGAAATCTATATCTTGTAATAATTCTGTTTTTTGCATCAGTTTCATACGGCACAGTAACAGAACAGTTGTCTTTGCCTTTTGACGAAACAGAAGCAGAATATATGATAAAAACCGGGGAACTGGATTCGTCCTTTTGGGAAGAACTCAAACCATATTATGTAGAAAAAATAAGCGTTCCACATGGAGAACTTTTTATTTTGAGAAACATTATTCCACAATTACCTCAGGAAATCCCTGTTGATATTGATAAACTTGAAAAGTATGTACCATGGGATGAAAAGAGAATTGAGTTGTTTTTTTCTGACTATCCGTATTTGCAGCCTTACAGGCAGATTCTGGATTTCAGTTATGCCGTGTTGAAGCAATCCGGGAAAATAGGTTTTAGCTATTATAAATCAGAATTGTCAAATAAATCAAGGCAGTCTTCACAGGTTTTAATAAATCCGGTTCCACAGATAAAATTCCAGTCTCGTATCGATTTTACAACTGAATTTGCCAGATGGCAGTGCAGATCCCTTAAATTAAAACCAACAGACTGGATAACCCTGGAATTTGGAAACTTTAATAACTCTTTTGATCAGGGACTGATTTATGGATATTTCCCTTACAGGGTTAACAGCAGTGTAAAAGACAACTGGTTATATGGAAAAACGAGCAGCTGGAATGGATTGTGTATCACTGCCGGGGAATTCGAAATATCATCGGGGTTATCGGTAAATGCTTTTTTTCATAAAAGATATTCAGAAACAGCTTCAGGTTTTGATTCAAAAATAAATTTTTCCAAAAAAAACTGGTTTCAGGCAGGATTAAATAAGTTATCTACAAACAATTCAGGAGATGATCTTGTCTATTTCTATTGTGGATCAGGAATAAGTGTTTCGAAATTTAAATCACAGATACTTGCAGCATTTGAATTGTCCAGACCTGAAGAAGTTTCGTTTATTTGTAAAAACCGGATAATTTCAGATATGTTAAGTCATAGTATTGAATTTGTATATATCCCCAAGGGGTATTTTGCACCACGGAGTCGTCTTGTAAAATCAGGTTTTGGTAAAAATTATTGTTTAAGGCCTCTTTCCAGTAGTTTAATGCTTGCTGGTATTGAGTCACAATATAAAATTAAGAAAAGTAGAATTTCCCTTGGTTTAAGAACTGATATTTGTGATATTATGCTTAACAAGTTAAACTGTTTCCTGAAAATAAACCTGGCAGATTTCAAAATCGAATATAAATGGAAAAATTTTGGAAATTTTATGGATTCGACTAATCATTATCTCAATTGTGCTTATCATTTCAGATTGAACAGATGTATCAGTTTTGAAACTGAACATCATTTTGCAATTAAATACGAAGACCATCTTTTTTATCATGGATCGGTGGGGACAGAATTGGTACTTCCGGTTCGTATGAATATCAAACCGTTTTTCAAGATCGCAAATGACAAAAGTATGGAAATGGAAAAAAAGGTGGGTATAAAGCATGTTTTTGCTCCTTTTGAACGCATATACACCGAATTGGTTATCGAAAAATCCAGTCTGTTTTCTTCATGGGAGTTGATGAATGGATATGTTGAAGTCAGGGCATGGTTTTTATTCTAGGATTATCTGTTTATTCACTATTATATATTGCAGTTGTAACAATCCTGTCAGCATTGATCACTCATCATTTACTTTTTCAGTATTTGATGTTGGACAGGGGCTTTCACAGATTGCTGTCAAAGATTCTCATGCAATTGTCTGGGATCTGGGGCCACCGGAAGCATATGCTTCCTGGATAAAACAGTACAAAAATGTTGGAAAGCCTTTGATTGACGCAGTGGTTATTTCTCACAGGGATATTGATCACAGTGGTGGATTACAGTTTCTGGATACATCAATAAACTGGACCGGGACTCTTGTAATGAGTAGCTATGAAGATTCTGTTTATCTTAAGCAGTTGTGCGGGAACTGGAAAAAAGGAATAACCTGTAAGATTATTGGTGAAGGTGAGAAGCTGGAGTATCTTGAGGGAGTTGATATTCAATGTATATGGCCGTTTGATTTTCAAGAGGAGTATCCCTGCAGCGAACTGTTGACAAATTATTACAGTCTGGTTTTTCTGCTGAAATATAATCTGTCACAGATTATTATTACATCAGATATAGATTCTGCTGCAGGGCAAATGCTAAGCGTTAAATATGGTACTACCCTGATGTCTGACATTATGATAGTTCCGCACCATGGCAGTGTATATTCAGTAAACAGTACATTTTTTGGGTATATCAGGCCAAAAACAGCAATAATTTCCTGTTCAAAAAACAATCCCTATGGTCATCCTTCGGATATGGTTTTGAGGTTGCTTATGCAGCTTGGTACCAAAATATTTATTACTTATATAGATAATTCCATTCATTTTAGAAGTAATGGATATTATTGGGAATATTTCAGATAAAAAAACAGAGCATTGATCATTAAATTGTCGAAACGTATATTAAAATTGTTGCCAGGGGGTATAATGATCAAATTTATTCTTATTTTATTTTTCATTACAAGATTTGTTCTTGCAGATATCGCTGTTCCTGAAGAGTCGCGGATAGATCTCAAATTAACTGCCTATCGTGATTTTGGAATGATAACTGATAAAAGAAAAGTTCAGCTTCCAAAGGGGATCAGCAGGATTCGTTTCGTTGGCGTTGCAAAAGAAATTAAGGCTTCATCAGTTTTACTTGAGACATCACAGAAATCAAAACTTGATATTATCAGCCAGAGCTATGAGTTTGATCTGGTCAGTCCTTCAAAACTGATGGAAAAATATATCGGGAAAGAACTGGAAATAATTGATCAAAAAGAAGATCTGTCAGATACCACTTCAAGGCTGGCAGAACTTATAAGTGTACATGGTGAAGAGCCGGTTTTCAGAAGCGGGACAAAAATTACTTTTGGCCATATTGGTCAACTGTTTTTCCCGTATATGCCGGACAACTTGTATACGCGACCGACTCTTTTGTGGGATCTTGAATCTGAGCAACGGCAGGAGGTCGAATTAACTGCATCATACCTCACAGATTGTATTTCCTGGAGTCCGGAATATAAACTTGTAGTAAATGAAAAGGAAAACACTGCACAGTTGAGTTGTTGGATAACATTCAGTAACAAATCTGGTACTGATTATAAAAATGCTGTAATTACTTTTGTTGACGGAAATATCAAAAGAATCAACGGAAAGCCGGATAAAAATTTTCCTGATGAGCCATGTTTTTATTCGGTGAAACGGCCAGTTACTCTTCTGAATAATCAAATAAAGCAGATAGAGTGGATCAATATATCACCAATACAAACAAAGAAATCATTTGAAATTGGGTTCATGAAAGATGAATTTTCTTCAAAACTGGCAAATGGTGTAATTCAGTGTTTGAATATGACAAATAAGATAAGCGATTTTTCTCTTCCCGGCGGGAAAATTCAGATCTTTAAACATGGTTCACAATCACAAAAATGGTTTGTAGGTGAAGATTTACTGGATAATGTTGCCATAAATAAAAATGTTTCTGTTCAAGTTGGAGTTGATAATGATATCAGTGGACGCAAAGCAGTCCTTTCCAGTGAGAAAGGAAAAACTGATTATAGTGTTGAAATAAAAAACAGCAAAACCATACCGGTTGAAATTACAGTAACAGATTATATTAATAACCGCAGGGTTTTGAGTTCTTCCCAAAATTATAGACTGGCAAATTCAAATATCGAATGGAGTATAAGGGTGGGAGCAGGTGAAACTGTAAAATTATCTTATAGTCTGGATTGATAATCGGCGTATAGTTTCACGGATTATATATGACGTTTGAGACACAGAGAAATTTCTCCGGAAAAACCCGGACAATCGTAATGGCCGAGATTCAATCCGAACGACGGGTGTCGTGGATCAGACTGGCTATTGCAGGTTTTTACTTTTTGCTTTCAATTTATGGTTTTCTCCTCGAAAAAACTTCAACTGTATCATTTACCATTCAGATAATTTCGGTTCTTGCACTTATCACTTTCAGTATTTACTACCTGTTTGTAAGTACTAACAAGATTAACACATATCTGGTTTATTTAATTGTTTCACTTGATGCTATTGTTATAACTTTAATTCTTGGTTCTTATTATCTGAACGGTTCAGAGCCGTATTTCATTACCAATACAGTTTTTTGTACATATTTTATTGCTATTACCTTCACATCTTTACATTATAGAATTAATCTTCCGATATTTTGCGGGATAATGTGTGTTATTGCATTTACAATCTTGTATGTTATTTTAAGAAATGCAGGTGTATTGACATGGGTTAAAATAGATGACTACATTTTAAGAATATCGGTACTGATGGTTGCTGCAGGGCTGGGGAGAATCGTTTCACGAAATAATGCAAAGATCATACAACAGGTAATATCATCAGAAATCAAGTACCTTGATTTGATTCACCGTTTACCTGAAATGTTTTGTACTCTGGATTCACATGGAAATTTTTTATGGTCCAATATTGCCAGCCATTCGGTTCTTGGGATACCGGCAAAAGTTCTTAAAGGAAGAAATTTACGAAGTTTTCTTGTTAATCCGGAAATCTTTCGATTAGATCGCAATGGTATAAAGGGGACTTTTGAAATAAATGATTTCGGAGGAAATCGCAGATTTATTGATTGTATAATACAGTCGGTTGCAGATGAAAACGGAAATGCTTCATATGAGGGTATAATTTCTGATGTAACAGACAGGGAGCTTGCCATTTCACAACGGGAGGAAATGGTTAATCGGTTGTTTCAATATCAGAAAATGGAGTCGCTGGGAACATTGGCAAGTGGAATGGCTCATGATTTCAACAACATACTTCAGACTGTAAATAATTTAACCATGACAGTAAAAAAGGAAAGTGCAGAATCGGAAACCAGACAAAAGATGGAATTGATTAATGATACATTGACTGATGCTCGTTTTCTGGTTTCTGAACTTTTTGCGCTTGGAAGAAAACAGCCTCTTGATTATCATCCCGTTCATGTTCAGGATTTTATGGAACGGGTTGTTACCCAGTTCAGAAAACAGTTGGGAAACAGGTATAAAATTACTCTGGAGACTTCACAAAACCCTCTATGGATTCATGGTGATCCTGATTATTTAAAACGTATATTTCAGAATCTTTTTGGTAATGCACGTGACTCGATGCTTGAAGGTGGAACTATAAAGGTTTCGTGTTTTAGTTCTATTGAAAAAGAAGGGTATCATCCGGAAAAGGTTGTTATCAGGGTTAGTGATACAGGGCAGGGTATTTCCAAGGATTTGACTGAGAAAATATTTGATCCATTTTTTACAACAAAAAAGGCGGGAAAAGGAACCGGTTTGGGGCTTGCTCTGGTCAGACGAATAGTTATGCTGCATAATGGTACGATTATGGTAGAGAAAACCGGTTCAGGAGGGGCTACATTTAAAATTGAACTGCCTGCATGTGATGAAACTGACAGTAGAGCTATTTTAAAAGATCGGTTGCATACAACTGTTTTGCTTCTTGATGATGATCCGAAGATCAGGGAAGTACTAAAAATATTTTTGTTAGAATTTAAATATTCTGTACTGGAAGCTTCAAACAGTGAAGAAGCAATTAAGGGACTTCTGGAAAATAAAAATTATTGTAATATTCTAATAATGGACTGGAAGTTAGGTAATGAGGATCCACATTATGTCATAAGACGATTAAGGACAATTAAAAATGATCTTATCATTCTTGTAGTTTCAGGATATGCACCTGAAACAAAAAGCATTAAAGAGATGAAAATTCATCGATGGTTTACCAAGCCATATGATAAAAACCAACTTGATATAGAAATCCAGAAAGTGCTTCATAAAATCATGGCTAACTATCAATAATAAAATTATTAATTGTGATTGGATCAGCCATTTTTATTAAGTTACCCTTATGAACATGCGTTAATAGCTGCCTGTTCAGGCGACCTGGTGTTCATTACGAAATTTGTAAAGGGTGGTTTTGTGAAATTTGGTGAAAAACTTTTCAAGTTCATTTGCATCCTGAAAACCGCATGCATCAGCGATAGAGGCTTCACTGCTATGAGACGAACGTAAACGTTCTTTTGCTATCTCGGTTCTGGAATACATAAGATAGTTTTGAAATGACATGGATGTAAATTTTCTTATCATTTTATTGAGTCTTTTGGGGTTCATTTTGAGATCACGTGCAGCTATCTCAAGGGTAAATCCCTTATTTGTGACTCTTTTTTCTATTGTCTCTTTTATTCGCACAAATAACTGTTGTTCGGCTTCTGATTTTTCGAAATTATTCAAAGCACGTGGTTTATGGAAAAATGAAGCGACTTTATAAATCAGTAAGGTGATCAGTAATCCACAAACAAAAAACAGACAGCCCAAAAGAATTTTGTTTTTAATAAATGGTTTAGGAAGGAAACGAACAGTACCCCATACATATGGACTGTATGTTTCATAAAGGCTTCCTTTAATCCATGGGACCTTTATGATATCATTTTTTTCGTTTAGTAACTTGAAAATGATATTAAAAGCAATTTCTTTGGGAATTTTGTCAGAAAAAACCTGTTTTGGAATTGGAAAGTAAATTTTAAACCCTTTAAAATCTTCTTTGGTAACAGAATATGTGTAATCATATGGCATTGATTGAGGTATCAACTTGAAGCTGCCGGTTTCGTCGTATACAGTTTTGTATACTATCTTGTAAGGCTTTCCTGAGAGTGGTACTACAAAGATAAAAACATCTTTATTGGGGAATGGCTTCCTGCTTTGGTCCGGGTCAATTAATATTTCTATTCCCATATTGCTGAGAGCGTCTTTACTCATATTGGCATAAAACAGGGGATCTCTTACTTCTGCAAGCACTGTTATATCTTTTTCATTCCAGTAAATGGAAGTCAGAAGAGTAACTGTTGAACGTGGAGAATTGATCACAAGAGTATCTTTCAGCAATTCCAGTTCTTTAGTACCTGAATATTCATAATTAAATTTTACCAGAGGACAATCTGTTTTCTGGTGTGCAAAAAATACACCTTCCCGGCGGACTCCAGTAGTTTCGCCATTTTTCAGGATCGCTTCTGCAAGGAATGAAACACCAGTAAACAACTGATTGGGGATATCTTTTATGTCCCAGATCTGTTTGTATGGAGGCCGGGAAATTTCACCAATTGTAACTACTGTTCCAGTATCAGTTTTTGAGGCAAAATAACGGGCTCGAAATTCTATACTTTTAATATTATCGCAAAGAGGTTCTACTGCTAATGTACAATATGGCGTATTAATAATAGTGCCAGGTTTGGGAATAGTAAAATCAATGCAATTTTCTGCAGAAACAACGATGCTGAAGAAAAAAATTGCAGTGATGAATAAAAAAAAGTGTTCTGGTTTGTTACTAGTTGATTCCACAAGATAAATATACTATCGTATTAAAGATAATACCAGAGGTCATCAAAAAAATTGATTTGACATAATACCCTAAAAGTAATCTCACTATTTTTACCTTAGGCTGGTGTGTCTGGATACACACTAAGGACAGTAGTTTTTATATTTGTTTAATTCTGGGCACAGCTGGACTCGAACCAGCGATCTCCGCGATGTGAACGCGGCGCTCTAACCAACTGAGCCATGTGCCCTGTTTCATTTAAATGGTAACGATTCTCTTAGATACTCCCGATAAAAAGAACTTTTAAGGAAATCTGAAATGCAAAAATACCCGATTATACCTTTGTAACCATGTTTGTGTGAAGGTATTGGCACTTTTGCTAATCAGTTCCTGTTTAACTGATTTATCCCGTTTTTATGAAAAATCGTTATGTTTAACTTAAAATAGGATTTTTAATGATAAATGGTCAAGGGCGATTATTGATATGTATGGAATTAATTCAGTTACAGAGTTATTTTAGATGACAGTGTAAAACTTGTATTGGATTTTTAAGAGTTTGAAACCTGGTACTTAGAGTTGAATTAAAAGGCACGTTATTGTAATTACCACCATGTATGGAAAACTGGCTGTTTATTTGATCCCGGGTGGTCTTTTTCTGATACCGGTATGAAGAAACTTATGTACAGGTTATCTAACTGGAAATATTTTTAGACTTAGCGTAATAATCCTGTGCCTGACTATGCCAAATGAGGGATGAATGTTGAAGAAAATATTTTTATTAACATTAATTTTTGCCTGTTTAATTAAAGCCAGGGAATGGAATTTCTACTCAGATATTAATAAAGGTTTAATTATTACTCCACGTTCTGAAGCTCTGGCAGGAAGTGATCTAAGCCTGAGTTCGGGTGATCTGCCAACCGGAACACCTGCTAATTTGCCATTTGATACAATGAGCAGCATTACCCTGTCCTATTCAAACTATTTTCAGAATGCATTCAGTACATCTGTCTTATCGTACATCGGTCATATTGGTAAGCAGACAGGATACAGTCTTGCGATAGGCTATATCTTTATTCCCGATATTGAAATAATTGATGATATTGATACAAGCGTGTCCGGAGAGCTGATCTTCCCTGAAAAAATAAAAACTACCTCCTGTTCAGATATATACATCAGGGTGGGATTTGGAAAAAAAATCATTTCGGGGGGTGCTGTTGAATGCTCATGGGGCAGTGCTTTGAACGCTCAAAGAACAAGACTGCCTGATTATAATGGATACGGAATTGGTATTGATGCAGGCATGAAGTTATTATTTGTTAAATCAGGCATCTCTTCATCACTGGCTTTTGAGAATCTGATCTCCAGTACTGTGTGGAGTTCATCTTACAGAGAATCTGCTCATCCACACTTAAGGGCTGGTTTGGGATGGGAACGTGACATACCCTACATTTATGGGGAGTTAAGAGTTGGATATACATCTCCCGATCTATTTTCAAACGAAGGAATAAATCTGGTTAAAACTTATGATGAAGATGGAGAAGAAATCGAAAAACTGGGGTTTCAGGATCTATACAAAAGACCATCACTAATGATTTTAGATGCAAAAATTGGAATTGAATATATAATCATGAACAGGGTAGCTGTCAGGTTCGGGCTGACTCAGGGCAAATTCAGCTTTGGTGGTGGAATTAACCTGTTCAGTCAGAAAGCTGGTGTTGATTTTTCATATTCGAATCATGTGCTTGCAGGAATTTATCAGATAAGCATGAAATATCTTTGGTAATTGCAGAGTAGTCTTTAGGATGAGTTTTCAGGAAGAGTTTCAAATATTATTGGCTGATGACGATCAGCAGCTTTGTTCAGCCGTTTCCAGATATCTGAAAAAAACTGGCTATAGAATTTTACAGGCACATGATGGGTTCAGGGCACTGAAACTTATAGAGAAGCATAAGCCAAACCTGATTATTCTCGATTTGAAAATGCCAGGTCTGGACGGGCTGGAGCTGATAGAAATTGCAGAAAAAAAAACCGATTTCATTGCTCCAATAATTATAACCACCGGAAACCCGGAATTGACAACTGCAATCAAGGCGATTCAACATGGCGCATACGATTACATTATTAAACCATACCAGTTTCAGGTTCTTGAACAAAAGATCAATCAGGCTTTGAAATCGAGTCGTTTGGCTAGAGAAAATGTAGTATTAAACGAACTGGTTTCGTTATACGAACTTACCAGTAAATTGACAACAACACATAACCTCGATCAACTGCTGGATATAATATTCAAATATTGTATCGATATTTCAAAAGCAGCAAGTGGTACTTTACAATTATTTGATTCTGAAAATAACGAACTGGTAATTGTACGCCATGCATCATTTCAATCTGATCTGCTTCGTTCCCCTGTAAAAGATTCTTCTCAATGGCCGGTTTCAAAACAGGTTTTTCTAAATGGACGCTCTTTACTTGTTACTGATGGAAAAGCTGGTCCGGAATCGGATCTGTGTTTGAACAAATCTGATTATTATTCAATGATTTCTGTTCCTCTGAGAGTGTCGGGAGAAACTATTGGTGTTATTAATCTTTGCCGCAATCGTGATTCGGAGCATTTCACACTTGTTGATCTGAATATGATTGATGTGCTTGCTTCACAAGCTGGTATTGCTGTTAATAATGCAAACCTGTATGCTTCGATTAACCAGAAACTTGATGAATTGATGCTTATCTCGACCTATTCCGAGCAACTTATGGGACTGGTTGATAAAAACGATATAATAAGATGCCTGTTTGAAATCGTTGTAAGGCATTTTCCGATTGACTTTCTGGGCTTTCTTGTAGTACAAAAGCGCATGCATGAATTCATCTACTGGTCTGCAATGGATGTTGATGAAATTTTGACCAGGGATGTTTTAAAGGAGACTGTTGAATCCTATAACAAGTTTGCTCCAGCCGGTATTCAGGAAAAAAGGGTTCATATTAATCAACTCTTTCTCAAAACAGTTTCACGGCAGAAATATGACAAAAAAGAACAAAAACTTTCCTTTCGATATACCGTTCCTGTTTGTTGGGAAGATTTCAGATATGGTGTTGTTTTTTTTGGATCTGTAAAAGAACAGCAAACTGTTTCTGAAAAAAAGACATTGTTGTCGAGTCTGGTAAGCCAGACAAGGATTGCCCTTACCAATTCAAAACTTTACAGTGACATGAAAGAGAACTATATCAGGACCATAAAAGCTCTTGCTATTGCAGTTGATGCAAAAGATACATATACGCATGGTCATTCTGAAAATGTAATGAATATTGCCGAAGAAATTTCGAGAGAAATGAATATAGAAGAAAAAATTACAGGCATTATTCGTGATGCCGGTTTATTGCATGATATCGGGAAAATTGGAATACCCGGCTACATTCTGAACAAACCGGGGCCTTTGACTTACGAGGAATTTAACGGTATCATGAAGACTCACAGTACTTTGGGAGCGAATATTGTTAAAGATGTGCCTTTTTTACGTGATCTCCACAAACTGATCCTGCATCATCATGAACATTACGATGGGGGCGGATATCCTGATGGACTTAAAGCTGAGCAGATTCCAATCGGTGCAAGAATCCTGCATGTTGCTGATGCTTTTGAAGCTATGACTTCAAATCGTCCTTATCGAAGCAGTCTTGGGCAGAAAGAAGCAATAAGGCGACTAGTTGAAGGAAGCGGTAAACAGTTTGATCCCGATGTGATAAGTGCATTTCTAAGAATTGCCAGGAAAAAAGGGTGGCTTGGTGAATTGTGAATTGTGAATTGTGAATTGTGAATTGTGAATTGTGAATTGTGAATTGTGAATTGTGAATTGTGAATTGTGAA
>JAAYEB010000056.1 GCA_012728995.1 Fibrobacter sp.
GGAATTTTAACAATGTGCAATTTATTTGTATAGATACATCCGATATCGAATCATTGTTTGAGGGTGATACGAGTTTTGAAACTCAAACCATTCCAGCGGTTTACTCTTCTGGATTCAGTCTGGTAACAAAAGAGAAGAGCGTTTTTCTGTTCAGGAAAAATGAAGATTGGCACTCCAGGCAGGCCGATTAACTGATAAATAAGATAGCCATATATTGACGAAACGCCTGTACTGGTCACCTAAAAAATCTTTCATAGTCTTCCAGATTTTCCTTTAATAATTCCGGTATATTCAGATTATACGGGCATTTTTGTTTACAGTTACCACATTCTGTACAATTTTTAATTGTTTCCATTTTTTCTTTCCAGTAACTGTTGTTGAAATTCTGTGATGGCGCCCTGCGAAGCAAAAGTGACATTCTTGCAGCCCATGGTATATCTATTCCTGCGGAGCAGGGCATGCAGTATCCGCATCCACGGCAAAACTGTCCGGCAAGTTCCTTACGATCATTTTGTATTATCTGCCACATCATGTCATTTAGACATGGTGGTTCCTTTTCATAATATAAAAACTCATCAAGCTCCGCCTCTTTTTGTATTCCCCAGACAGGTATTACATTATCAAACTGTCTTAAAAAGGCAAAAGCGGATGATGCATTTTTGATCAATCCACCGGACATTGCTTTCATTGCAATAAGTCCGCAATCTGCATTTTTACATATTTTAATTATTTCCAGCTCGCTTTCGGAACTGAGAGTATTTAAAGGAAACTGAACAGTATCATAAAGGCAAGACCGGACAGCTTCAGTTGCCAATTCAAGTTTATGGTTAGTTAAACCCAGATAACGCACCAAACCTTTTTTCCTGGCTTCCAGAAGACCTGAATATGAGCTTTTCGGATCTGCGGGGTCGGGCAGCGTATCCGGATTATGCAGTTGAAGAATATCCACATAGTCTGTTTTAAGCTTTTTTAGACTCACTGCCAGATCTTTAAACAGATCATCTTTTGTTTTTGCAGCAGTTTTTGTGGCAATAATAACTTTCTGTCTCACACCTGACAATGCAGCTCCAATTTTTTCCTCGCTGTCGGAATAGCTCCTGGCTGTATCATAGAAATCGATTCCATTATCATATGCTTTCCTTAAAAGCGAGACAGCTTCTTTTTCTGAGATTCTCTGAATGGGTAATGCACCAAAACCGGTTCTGCTTACTACCAGACCGGTTTTTCCGATATAAACTTTTTCCATATTAAAATTGCTGCTCCAATTATAATATTGCGTGCACCAGCGTACTTCCAAGTGATATAAGTAATGCTGTAATTAATGTCCATCCGAAGTTTTTTATTTTAAAACCTTCTACAATTTTATCTGTTATCCAGAGAAAAAAAGCATTGATTACAAACCTAAACAGCCCCAGAGTAAGGAAAACCAGTGGAAAGGACAAAAATAGAAATAACCAGCCCAGGAAAAAATTCAAAAGGCTGTAAACTATTGCAACAATTATCGCTGTTGCAAAATTTTTTACATGTACTGCAGGAAGAAACAGATCAATCAAATAAATGATTACCGATAGAATCAGAACATTCAACAATGCTTCGGTCATTTTATGCTCCTTTCGTCTATATTTGAATTCCCTAACAGTCCAATCGCTGTACCGGAAAACCTGATTACCGTTTTGCCCAAAAAGCTTCTGCAATTAAATATATGCTGTTTTAATTAAAATTCCTATTCTGAAATTCAGCAAAAATCCATTATATAGCGATCAGTACCTTTTTTGAAACAATAGGGGTATTTTCCATAGAACAGGGTCAATACGCAAAATGAAAGTTCCTGATCGCATATTTTAAAGCGATGAAAATTAACCAGTAAAACTGATTCGTATTTATTATTTTTCTGAATATCTGATAAAAATAAACATCAATCAATATTACAGAACAAAAATCATGACATCCAAAGAGCTCTTCATATCCTTTTTAAAAGAAAATTACTCCAGAGACTATCATAAGATTCTGGAACAATTTGAATCTTATTTTGACTGGCTCATTTCCGAGAACAATAAAATCAATCTTATTTCACGTCAGACTGATCCTTCACATATCTGGTCGCATCATTTTACCGATTCTCTTTTTGCAATTAAATTTATCAACTTTTTACAAAAAAGGATTCTCGACTTTGGAACTGGTGGAGGACTTCCGGGAATACCCCTGGCAATTCTTTTTCCCGACTCCAGAATATTTCTGCTCGATTCCAGGAAGAAAAAAATCAATGCACTGAAAAAATGTGTCGAGGTTCTCAACCTGAATAACTGCAGCTTTATTGATACCAGAATAGAAGAACTTCCACAAAGTTTTTATGGCACTTTTGATATTGTTGTTTCCCGTTCTGTAAAAATTATTCCTTTGTATAAAAAAATCATCTTCAAACTTCTCCATTCAAACGGCAAACTGGTACTGTATAAAAGTAAAGTTCTTGATGACATTGCTCTTTTCAGAAATCCCGTAATTCATGATACAAGCCTGCCGCTGATCGGAGAAAGGAAGATTGTTGTAATTAATGCACAGGATTTTTAAAACAATAGATCTGAGTTCAAAATTATCGAGTTGGTCTTTGTTAAGTAATCAACTGATTCGGGTTAAGGATATACGGGAACCAGACTGCAGGCATTAATTGATTCCTCAGTTGAATGCAAGGGGGCCAAAGGATCACCTATAAGACGATAGGGTTGCGCTGATTTTTTGCTGACAGGTGCACAGCGTACAAGCAGTTCACCACTACTTCTTACAGTATCGATTTCCCGACACATACGAATTGCCCAGCGGGTGTTGTCAAGATGCAGGCTTTTACGGACAGCACCGAACGATGAAGCCGACAATCCTTTTTGCACCAATGCCTCAGAGAATGAAAGGGATACCCTTCTGCGACTTGCCGTATCACAGCATAGTGAAAAAACACAACCCATTGGCGAAGAGGCCTCTGGTGTAAAGTCATGCATTCGGGTACCGCAGTACCCTGCCCAACCAGAAGGACGGCCATGTCCTAAATAAATTACACATCCCGGGCCGGCTTTCAGCCCGGCTAGCATATCCTTTTTATATACCCTCTCACCTGTCCAACGAAACGCTTCTGTTTTCCTGATTCGGGACAAAACAACCTCCATGCGGTTAGCCACGTTACGGTATCGGGGATGACGCTGTGAGAGCAACACAAGAGCCGATTGTGAACTGGATCTGTCATGCACGGTCTTGACTGTATTTGCAAAGCACTCAATGTGTTCACGGGTTTTCACTGGAAGGATGCCAAGTGGAATCATTTCTCCTGAAATGCGGTATACAAAAGGTGAAGAATAAACATTTGATGGAGAACGTTTCGATTCATAAATCAACAATGCAGCATCGGCATTCTCTGTTATCTTCTGGATTTCCTGGCTGTCGGGTGGAATACTGTTGTAAAGGCATGAAATTACATCAACTCCCGCCGGAGTATAAGCTTTATACAAAGCAGATATATCCTGCCGGAATTTTTCCGGCAGGATTATGGAGATGCGTTTACCTTTTACCAGGCTCACTATACAAGCACACCGGCCTGAACCACATCAATATACTGCTGCCAGGCTTCGTATTGTTCAGGGGTCTGATTATCAAGTACCCGGCGTGCAAAATATTGCATGGTAATCTGAGCCTGCTGCTCCGGATTGAATTTATCAAATTTCCCATCTGCAGCATTCAGTTCATCTTTACCACCTTCGCCGAAAATGTAGCCCCGGTAATACGTTTCTGATGCGCCATCGTAATATGCGTTATTCAGTGTTACTGTCGGGCCACCTTCGTCATACCCGTAATTATACCCTTCACTGGCCTGCGCCACAAGTGCATGGCTCAAATAGACAGGTCCTACATTCTGATTTTGCCATACATGGGTAAGCTCGTGAATAAAGGTAGGCCGGTCGAACCGCTCGTCAGTATCGAAATTAATGAGATTACCGGTTACAAACGCCCGCGAGTCGGTTTCATCAGTTAAATTGGCGAAATTACCATTGGACAACTGGGTAAAGAAGTCCTGTACACCAAAGATTATTGAGTTAAACACACCTTCCTGAGCAATATACACCTCATCCAGATTGATACTGTCGCCAAAAACGACCCTGGCATCAGCCCGTTCCTCGTCACTCAAAGGACGATAGGAGCCAAGCAATTCGAAAAGGATGGCAATAACAGTACCGATAGCTCCTCCGGAAACTTCCAGAACACCTTTTAGAATGTCAACAACGCCCTCACCGATAGCAACAAGAGCCTGCACTACTTCATTAATAAACTGTTTGGCAGTATCAATAATGACAGCCCGGAAAATTTCGGCCATAGTCTTGCCAACCTGTTTGAATGCTGAAACAAGGTTTTCGAGAGCCTTTTCAGGATGAGCAACGGTCTCGGTAATAAGTTGGGCCAGAGTTGTACCAACGGCCAGAGCTCCCTTTACCAGCTCAACCATCACCTCTACAGTCCTTTGTGCTGCCCATGTGATCAAATCCGAAAGAGCATAACCCACTTCGAACAAACCTTCCATTATTTTTTCCAGACCCGGTAAAAAATCTTTTTCCATATAATTAAGCAGATATGTTACCGAGTTCTTTACACGAACAGTTGCTTTAGCCAGTTTTTTAAGTGCTTGTGCCCCTGTAGCCTGTGCCCACTCGATTACATCGTACAATGCAGTACCGATATCTTCGACAACAGACAAAATGGTATCAAAAACATTTTCAGTCTGTTCCATAGCCCAGTTCAAAACTTCAGTAACACTGTCTTTTACATATCTTATTGCCATGACGGTTTCACGCCACAATCCTGATGTCAAATCTTCACCACGCTCAATCAACCAGTCAAGTACATCACTAACCGGACCAAGTGTCTGAAGAATACCGTTGACAATTTTGCGAAAAACGTAATAGCCCTTTTCAACAACAGATTCCAGCATTTTTGCCACAGTTGCACCTGCTTCCAGTGCAGCTTCAATAAAACGGGCTGCTGCTCTGTATGTATAATTAACCATCTCTGCTGTAAACTGAGCAACTGTTTTACCAAGTTCAAAAGCTGCTTTAATAACCTTTTTCAGCAGGTCCATACTCATCCCGGCAATATCACGCAGAAAATGATAAAACGACCGGCCAATTTGAAATACCGCATTTACTACTTTCTTGATTGCTGCGAAACCCTTTTCAGCAATAGAAACAATCATATCTTTAATTGCTATGCCAGCACTAAGCAGGCCATTTACAATTTTACCCGCTGTTTCTATTGCAGCTTTGGCAACATAAGCCATAAAATCAGCAACAGTTTCTCCGAGTTCATACGCTACCTTGACCAGCTTATCAATAAAATCGGCACCCGCCTTTACCAACTCGTTTAATAGAGTTGAAATGGAATATCCCAAACTTCTGAGAGCTAATACCACATCTTTAAAAGCTGAAACAGAACGTTCAACTATTGCTTCAACAATACTGATAACTGTTTTTCCGATTTCCAGCAGTGCCTGTACGGAATTCTTGATGAGCATATATCCATAATCAGCAGCCTGCGCCAATACATTACCAATAGACTTTCCAGCTTTGACAAGTGCTTCAATTCCTTTTTTGACAACATCATAACTTTTTGAAGCCATCCATTTGAGAAATTCCCATAACTGTCGCCCTAAACTATCAATTGCTTTGATAATGTCAATAAAACTTTCAAGAGTAAACGTTATTGCCTGTTCAAGTACCTCATATAATGATTTTCCGATATCTATCAGTCCCTGAACCATCTTTTTAATTGTTTGATATCCGTGGACCACAGCCGCTTCAAGCATCTCCTTTATCGTCTTACCCGCTTCAATAAGTGAACGTGCCAGACTTGCAACCTCATCGGCAACCCAGGTAACAACATCCTTTATTGCATTTGCAAACTTTTCGACAGTATCCAGGGCTGCATCAACCACAGCAGTTACAGCATCGGATATGGCATCGGCAACATCCTCAAAGAAACTTACAACTGCAGAATCGAACTCACCATCAGGATGAGCAACTTTTCCTTTTTCCAGGCGTCTTATTTCGCTACCAGCATCCCTGAGCCAGTATAACACCTCTTTTATAGCATCGGGGTCATCTTCACCTGAATCGGTTTTAACGAAATCTTCCATTATCGTACGGGCCTGAAAACGGGGCAACTGGCTAATGGCATGAACCACCCCGCGTCCCTGTCCGGCATTACGATATCCGCGTATCACAACCTTGCGCTCCTCTTTTTCCATTAATGCCAAAGTCTGGAACAACTCGCTATGATCCCGGCGATTTGGCAATGTAGCAGCAAACACTTCAGCCGCCTTCAGTGCTTTTTCCGGGTTCCTCCTGTATAACGTATGAATTGCAGGTGCCAATTCAACCGGTTTGTAGTTTGAAGTTTTTATTGCTTCACACAACATTGCTTTATTACGGTAAGAAACCTTTTCAAAAGCTTTGACTATCCGATTATCCGGATTTTCCTGCATGTGCAATACAGGCCGCCGGGCTGTTGTCGCTTTTTTATTGCGGGAACGTACTGGAGCAGCACTTTTTCCCTCCGGTTTTTTTTCAGAAACGGAAACCGCATTGCGTTTTTCCTTCTTTACACTCTTAACTATCTTCTTCAGCTTTTTAGCCGTTAACTTTTGTTTTTTCTGTCTCATTCCATTTGTGGTGTTTTTTTTAATACCCAAAAATTCCTCCTTCTATCAGGTTGCAGGTATTTTATATCAGTTACTTCTGCATTAATTCAGTAAAGTTAAAAACTGATTAAAATCTATTTTTCCTGTTTGTTATTTATGTAAATATCCGGCCAGCGGTCATTTCCGCTATGAAAAGTAAGACGCACGAAATCCTTTTTCTTG
The DNA here is from genome assembly GCA_012728995.1 of Fibrobacter sp. GTDB lineage: Bacteria > Fibrobacterota > Chitinivibrionia > Chitinivibrionales > Chitinispirillaceae > JAAYEB01. Next base: position 6,893 of record JAAYEB010000056.1, read on the forward strand.
TCGGTATTTATATTCCAGACATACACTTCATAATCATAAATATCATGTTCATGACCATACTGAGTAGCACACCAGACAAGCCACTCACCGGTCTGGTCCAGTTTTGGGAAATATTCATGTGATCTTCGCCCTGGAAGATCCATGAAACGGATTTTCTTTGGAACTTTCAAGCCTGCAATTTTATCCACTGGCTTGCCGTCTGAATCAATCTCTATTGCAAGCACCTCCGTACTTCCATTACCCTGCCCCTCATTCATCCGTAATACTCTCCTCCCATCAGGAAACCAGTCTATCTGACATCCTTTCCCGGTACTGTACCATTCACTTTTTTGAAAATTCCATATACCGGTTTCCATAACAGATCCCC
>JAAYEB010000420.1 GCA_012728995.1 Fibrobacter sp.
ACTGAAAAAGAGATTGGAACAAAAATTACCATCAAGAATTTTGTTCGATTTGAGCTTGGCGTTGAAGATTAATCAGTTATGGGTAGCTGTTATAAAAGAATTCTCCTTAAGCTTTCGGGTGAAGCTCTTGCCGGTGAAAAAGGGTTTGGCATAAGTTCTTCCGTAGTTACAAAAATTGCAAAAGAAATTGCCGAAATTCATAAAGAAGGAATTGAAATCGGTATTGTTATCGGAGGCGGGAACATTCTGAGGGGGGCAACAACTGAAGGGGTTTCCCGTGTAGCAGGTGATACCATGGGAATGCTTGCTACTGTTATTAATTCACTTGCAATGAAAGAGTACCTTCAGAGTAATGGTGTCAATTCGAAAATACTTACTGCTGTAAATATTGACAGCGCAGGAGAATTTTTTACAACCCAAAAGGCTAATGAATCATTCAAAAAAAGAGAGATTGTAATCATTGCTGGTGGTACTGGAAATCCGTTTTTTACTACAGATACGGCTGCTGCCCTCAGGTGTGCAGAAATAGGTGCTGATGTGTTAATGAAGGCAACCAAAGTTGATGGTATCTATGACAGCGATCCTGTTAAAAATCCCTCAGCTATCCGTTATGAACATATCAGCCATAGTGAAGCAATAGAAAAAGGATTGAAAGTAATGGATGAAACAGCTTTTTCTTTCTGTAGAGAAAACAATATCCCTATTATTATTTTTAAACTTACTGAAGATGGAAATCTCCGCAAGTGTATTGAAGGGCAACCAGTAGGGTCAATTATCACAACAGGAGGATAATGTGGGAGCAATTGAATCAGTCTGTTCGGACACCAGTCGGCGAATGCAGAAGGCTATTGACAGTTTAAAAAAGGATCTTTCCAGAATACGTACAGGTAGAGCAACACCTGCACTACTTGATAACATTTCTGTAGATTATTATGGATCTCCCCTCCCGATTAATCAGGTAGCAAACATATCGGTTCCTGATGCCAGAATGCTTGTAATACAGCCCTGGGAGAAAAACATGATGCAACCGATTGAAAAAGCCATACTTACTTCTGATCTGGGACTTAATCCGCAAAATGACGGTAATCTTATCAGAGTTCCAATTCCAACCCTTTCTGAGGAACGGAGAAAAGAGCTTTTTAAAGGTTGTAAAAAAACCGGTGAAGAAAGCAAAGTTGCAATTCGTAATATTAGACGTGATGCGAATGAAAAGATGAAAAAAGCAGAAAAAGATAAAGATGCTACTCAGGATGAGGTAAAAAAAGGTTTAGACGAAATCCAGAAACTCACAGATAAATTTGTGAAAATTGTGGAAGATCTCCTGGTTCAAAAAGAAAAGGAGATAATGGAAGTCTGAGGCTTTTAACCTTTCAATTCTTTATAAGAACCCCTGGGGAAAAACCACAGGGGTTTTTTGTTTTGGATGCAACAACCTAATCTCTAATATATATTTAATAGTTTTTAACTTTAATCAGTGGATCATCCTGAAGGTGAGGTTAAAACATTAAAGACAACTGACATGAGATAAGCGATGTGCTTCTTTGTAGAAAGTAGCAAGTTTTTTATGTATTTCTTGAAATTGCACATCTTGGAACTAACAGGAACTATTGATTCCGACAGATATTTCTGGAAATAATGAGGAATAACAATAAAATGAATATACCCTGTCATATTGGCATAATTATGGACGGTAATGGGCGATGGGCCAGACAGCGGGGGCTTTTACGTTCTGCTGGACACAGAGCAGGTACTGATGCTACCAGAGAGATTGTTAGAGTTTGTGGGGAATTAGGTGTTTCATATCTTACTATATATGTGTTCTCTGCTGAAAATTGGGGCCGACCAATAACCGAAGTTTCTCGTTTAATGGATCTTTTGGTTGAGATGACAAAAAAAGAGATTAATAATTTAAATGCCAATAATGTCAGACTGCAGGCAATCGGGGATTTAACACGATTACCTTCTAA
>JAAYEB010000421.1 GCA_012728995.1 Fibrobacter sp.
GAATTTTTTTCCCGATATGTGCAATCTTATCAAGATATCTCATTGCCCTTTTTTTCAGAAAAAGCTGTGTCGATAAAATAACATGCATCGAAAAGGTCTCTGCTTTTTCTTTACAATCAAGTATTCTTTCTGAAAGTATGAGCGCTTTGATATGCGATGCAAGACCCGGCAGCAGGTCGTTTGAGAGAAGTATATAGGAAAGTTTATTAAGGATTTTAATCTTCAGAATCTCCATCTGAAGAGCGGACCCGCTGATTTTCTTCTTTATAAATGGAGAAAGGATTCTGATAATTATATAATGGAAAAAGCTTACAACGAGTGAGAAACTGTTAGCCGGTATTTTTAACCCTATGTTATAAAGCACTTTATAAAAATGCTCCCTGGCGTTCAAGAATTCACCAATATTGATCTGAATACAACCGATTTTGTATTCAAGTTCAAGAAGATCGATGTCAGAAAGCCCTTTTTTCTGTTCCTTCAGTTTGAAAAACAACTTCAGGGCCTGTTCATTCTTACCGCTCAACATGAGTGTATTTGCGAGTGATAGTTCAATATCAGTGACAGATATATCCGGCATCCCATCAAACCGCATCATCTGTTCTGTGAGGATCATGCAGTTTCTGAAATGTCGTGATGCCAGGTTCAAAGCTGATTTGTGAAACGCATAGTGCCCGGCCTGATAAGAAAGCCGGACAGCCTTGTTAAGATTTGATGATTTCAAATAGGCTTCTGCTGCATTAAAACAGTATTCCTTATTTGTCTGAATAAGTTTTTCATATTCAGTTCCGAACTTCTCATATAATGCTTTTCTTCTGGTGATTTCAATGCTGCTATAAATAGTCTCCTGAACCTTATCGTGAACGAAATTGAACTCATCATTGATAGTGGCACTCAGAAAACCGTTAAGTTCGAGTTTTTTTAATGATTCTGCTAATTTTTCAGGTGTGCATTCAATGACTGAAATAAGAATATTTTTTTCGATTATTCCATCAAAAAGTGAACTCGTCAGCAGGATCTCTTTCTCGGTACGCTCGAGCGATTCGATTTTCGAGAGGATCAGAGAAAATGTATCATACCGTTCAGGCAGTTTACTTCGAAGTTCGCGTTTAAAGATCCATGAGTTTTCCTTTTTTTCAATGTACCCGTTTTCAACAAGAAAGTAGGTATACTCCTGTACATTGAAAGGATTACCGTTTGTCTGTTTATGAAGGACTTCCGAGAGCTCTTCGACACCACCCAGTTCGCCAAACAACGAGTCCAGATACCAGTGCACTTCATCCTTTTTGAATGGTTTTACCGGTATTACTCTGTCGGCAATCTGTTCAAAATTCATTCCATGAATTCCGTATTTTAGATCGGAATTATCCACGCGGTATGTACTGACAAAAAGAAATGGTACTTTGAGCGTTCTGAGATTCATGAAAATCTGAAACGATGTAAAATCGACCCATTGCAAATCATCAATAAAAACAAACAATCTGTATTTATTACAGATAATTTCCAGTAGTGCCAGAAGCGCCCAGTTCAGCCGTTCAGATTCCTTCTCGTTCTCTGAAAAATCATTTCCCTGAACCACATCAAAAATTGAATCCAGCTCCGGAATAACTCTGCAGATGCCGGATGCGTATTCTCCTAGTGAAGCGCGAATCGAACAGTTGAGATCGTTACGGAAATCCTGATCGTAATGTTCAAATTTTGAAAGGCACTTTACGATAATCTCCTTGTATACAGAATAAGGCTGATTTGGAGTAAACCTGTTACATTTCACAGCAAGAAACGCA
>JAAYEB010000422.1 GCA_012728995.1 Fibrobacter sp.
GTTTTTGCAAGTTTACTATTGACATTTTTTAACTGTAATACAAACAGTGCCGAATCACAGGCAGCAACAAAACAACCGCTTGAAGATAAATATGCCGGATGGTTGCCAATAAAGCTTCCGGGTCTCTTAAAGTCCATTGAAGGTGATTACAAGGTTAATAGATACTGGGAACTGTTTTGGGGTGGAGTTAAACCGGGGCACTATTTTGTAATACGTACATCCGAAGAGCTTGATGCATTTTGGAATAATGAGTTGAAAGAGGTGAGGATTAAAGGTGAAGTATTGGAAAAACCAGATATCAATTTTGACAAAAGTTTGTTAATTATGACAATGCCAGGTGATTGTCATGGTGCAATTGGATATAAAATAATAGTTTGGGAGAGTGGCGATTCAATTAAATTGAACATGTCTAATTTTGTTATTGGTAAACCGAATTCTTTGTTTTCAATAAGTCCAATTTTTTGTTTTGAAATACCTGTACCACCAAAGTCAAAACCGATTACAGTTGATTTTGATGTGGAATGTCAAAAACATTTCCAAAAATGAATATACCTCCAGAATTGTTTTGTAATGCAAATGTCAGTATAATAATGTAGGGTACCAAATTAAATCCTGTTGATAGGGTATTTTCTTTTCACTTTTTTTCCCCCTTGTTTATTTTGCCCGTTATCACTCAAACTGACCGACAATTCTCACCGAAAATGACCGCTTATTATCATTGAAAATGACCGACATTTATCACTCAAACTGACCGTTTAATAGATCCGTTACCAGAAGGCGTTCACCATAGCCGATATTCTGCTTTTTTCAAAAGAAGGAAGGAAGGAAGCGGAATGTTTAGAAAAAGGACGCCTATGCGCAATATTCGTGAAATTCTTACCCATCGTTATACTCATGGGCTAAGCCTCGAAAACACTGTTTTAGCAGTCAGGAAATCAAAGGGCTGTTTTTACAGTACCTGTGCAGATTTCAAGGCTTCTGGTTTACCGTGGCAGTTGCCACCGGATATTACAGATGAGCAGCTTGAAAGGTCTGTTTTTCCGGAAAAGATACCTGCATTGCATGGAAACTCTAAAGTCCCATTACCAGATCTGACATATATTGAACAGGTGTTGGCAAAAAAGCATATAACGATTCAGATCCTGTATCGCGAGTACAGAAACAGTATCCTTTTCACTTCTTCACACAAAACGCCTGCCCCGATAATCATCTTTTTTGTTTTAATAATTTTAAAATATACTAACTCTCTCTATAATTTTATAGCCCAAAAAGAAAATTTAGAGTATAATTATTTTACTCTTCATCCATACACCTTTAATATTGTCAAGCAATACCAATCTAATAAAGGTTATTCAGAATTTTTTCATCTCCAATAACAATAAGCTGAATCGAATGATACGGGTTATGAAATATAAAATCTGCACAGATTCTCTTATATGGAAGAGAAACAATAGTCGCTTGCATAATGCAGATATCTCACTTATTGCTTTGGTGAATTTTTGTACCAGTTAAACAAAAACGTTTAAAAACAATTTATCCGGTTTATACCATTATAAATAATAAACATTATCAACCTTTTTTACATGGAGTCATGATGTCAAAAACTACAAAACTAATGCTTTTTGTTACTTTCTTTTCAAATTACGCTTTTTCTGCAACAATCGAATCCAGTTCCAGTGGTGGAATATGGGAAAATTCCACAACCTGGATCGGAAACGTTGTTCCTGATGAAAACGATGATATTATAATAAACGGAACCGTATCTATGACCAAAAGCAATTCTTGTAACAGTATAACCGTTTCCCAAGGAGCAATTTTCCAGAATGGAGGCGATGAATTTAGTTTGGTAATTTTAACAGTTAATGACAAAATCATTAACAATGGAACAATTCGTGATAACCCGGAAGGATACCGACTTTGGCTTAATCTCGCAGGTGATATCGAAAATAACGGAATCTGGACTCCTGAATACACTCATCTTGTTTCTGACACTGTTCAAAATATTAGCCAAAACGACAGCGTAGAATTTGGTGGATGCTTCCAAAAACATAGCAGCGAGACTACTGCTGCAAGCTCTTTTGCTTTGGTAGCACAATCAGATCTGATTTTGAACATGAATCAGTTTGATGGACAAGGAAGTAAGGATGGAGAGTACTTCTGGGGAACTCTTGATATGAATAACCATAATTTGACAATAAAAGGTAAAACCGAACTTACCAGATCAATATTAAAAAATGTTACAAAGCTTACTGGTCAAGACTCTTCATCACTGAAAAACATCTCTGCTGAAAATGAAATAGAACTTGATGGATGCATTACTGTAACAAATAGCGATGTTACCTTCAATGGAGATGTAATAATAACAGGAATCTTACAAAACGGAGGAAATGACCTCAGCTGGGTTACACCAAAATTTAAAGGGAACCTTGTAAATAACGGGATAATTCGTAACAATCCGGATAATTATGAACTATGGCTCGACCTTTACGGAGATGTTGTCAATAATGGCATTTGGAAAGTAACAAGAACCGGATTCGTTTCCTTACAACCTCAAACAATCAGTCAGACTGAAGGAAAAGAATTTTGTGGTACAATATACAAATCCAGCACAGGCAGCAAGCTGGCTTCTGATACTTGTCCCCTTATAGCAGCATCTGATATAACTGTTAATGGTGAAAATTTTGACTGCACAGGATCCATGGATGGAGAATATTTTAATGGAACCATTGATATGCAATCTCACAACATGACTCTAAAAGGGAAAACTGTTTTATTTAATGCAATTCTTGAAAATGTCGATACATTCTATTGTTACGATTCTGTTATAATCAAAACAATTACATTCAATGGACCTGTGACACTTGGCGGGGAGGTTACAATTAACGATGCCAATGTACATTTTAATGACCAGGTAACAGTTAGCGGCATTCTTCAAAATGGCCCTGATCTTGGCTGGGTAACACTTAACATTAATAACGACATTATCAACAACGGAACAATAAGAAACAACCCGGATGGGTATAGGCTCTGGACCAATATCCAAGGGAATGTAGAAAACCATGGTATATGGACTAATGAAAAAAACACCCTCATTGGCAATAATAATCAGACAATAACTCTTCCAGACAACAAGACTATGGCTTCAAAGTTTATTTTTGATGCGCTCTGGTTGAGCGGCCCTTATCAATGGAAAAAAAACAATCAGGAAATCGGAGAAAACGGGAAACTGCTTACAATTGATTCAATAACTCCAGACATGTACGGAACGTACCAATGCGTAAAAGAAGATTCGCTGTCACGGCTTATAGTAATCGCCGGAGATGGAACTCACATACAGAAATTTTCTAAAAACCCTGGTATAGCATTAGTCAGAAATCTTAAATGGAACATTGTCTCTGGCAAACAGCTTTTCATTAATGTTTATACACCAAAAAATTGCTCATACAGCATAGATATCTATAATATTGTTGGTAAAAAGCAGCTAAACCGAAGCGGTATTCTTACAAAAGGAGACCATACTATACCATTGATAAAAACAGTACCTGGCACATACCTTTTTCGCTTTCAATCTGATGATATCACAAATGTACGGAAATTTACAGTAACCAGATAAATTTTTATTCAGGATTACAGAAAGCAGAAAACAAAACAGTTTTCTGCTTTTCTTTTTTTTACACTACCGATTTTATTCTTTTTTCTGTTTTATTTGGGCCTGCATTGCATCACGTGCTATACTCTTTGCCTCATTAAAATATTTATCAAGCCGTTTCTCGACATCACTGTCAAAATTATAATATTTCATTCTGTTACACTCTAAAATCGCTTTTTCATGATCTGCAAGCTTTTGATAAATTTTAGCCATCTCGAGATGACAGATTGCTGCATTGTAATGATTATTCTGGGGATCAGATTCCACCTTGTTCAAAATAGTTTTATATACCTCCAATGCTTTATCAAACCTATTCTGCCCGAATAGCGATCTAGCTTGGCCCCATTTAAAAATCAATGCATCCGGATATTCAGAAAGACGTTGCTGTGATATTTGCAATGCCTGTGCATACTGTTTTTCATTTATCAGAATATCAATCAAAGCTACCGAAGCAGTAATTTTTGTATAGACCCCTTTTTTCTGCGCTTCATAAAGCATCCTTATTCCTTCCTGACGCTTGTCATTTATTGATGGCATAAACCACAATGTTTTCATCATTGCACTGCGCCAGTAATTATAACTGCCTATACCATAATAAATGTCGGTTATTTTTGTATCTTTTTCCTGAAGTTCCAGAAGAACAGATACACCTTTCCATCCATATCTGAAAGCTGTAATCCACCGCTCATAACGAGCCTCATAAGTTCCTTTGTAGCCATCTGCTCCCCCCATAAAAAAGATTGCCCACTCATCAGATGGATTTTTTTGCAAAATTTTTTCACTTTTCTCTATCGCCAAATCACAATAACGATAGAACTCATTCTCTTTTTCGTTAGACTGATAATGAATCATCCAGAAGTCCAGTATTACAGCATAGAAGAAATATCCAGCAGGTGATTCAGGAAATTTTTTTATAATCTCTTTTGCTTCTTCTTCCGCTTTTTTTAGATCATTGATGTAGATATTTTCAATAGCAGAAGATGCCAACTCATGAATTTCGTCAGGCAGTCGGAATTCTGCAAAAACAGGTGTGATTAGAAATAAGATTAAATAAATTAAAAAATATTGATTATTTCTTCTGGTTAGTATCAGATGTATCGGATAGAAAACTGTATTCATTAAAATATCTATCCCACATCCGGTGTACCCTGTGGTAGCGGTATTTTCTGATAATTTTAACATTGACATCTTTCAGGAAATAAAAATCCACCACAGCTCTTTTTGAATAATTACCTTCATCATAATTTTGATACCGAACCAGATCATAATACGGCTCATCAATAAGGTTTTTCGAATCTATCCCTTCAATTATGGCCTTAAGATCATCATTGAGAATAACTTTGAGCTTTTCTCTTGCTTTTTCATCACTCTCCCCACTACAGGAAATAAATACCAGCGCAACGGTTACAAGCAGTGTGAGAATCAGAGGAATTATCAAACCTTTTTTTTGAATACTAAATAATCTGTTCATATCGTACCATCTTATCTAAAAATGTTCAACTGTGTAATTGGATCAAAGACGTGTATCCGCCTTCCATCTATGAAGATTTTCATTCTCTTATCCTGGTCTATTTTTTCTTCACGGGTAATTATAAATCTTATTAATGTTCCGGCCTCTGTACGGCCAACGACCAGACTTCTGTCTCCCATATTTTCCACCAGTTCCGCTAGTATCTCAACTTCTGTGTCGGTATAACGTCTTCTTAATAAATGCCCGGTATAATAAACAGTCTGTGGCCTTATGCCTGCCAGAATCTTGCGGCCAGGCATTGAGAATATCGTTTTTTCTCTTTCTTTGTCAAGTTTTAAAAATGCCAGATCCGTTTTTATTCCAGCAACATTATTTCTTATTTCTATTTCACCTTCATAAAAATTCATCTTTGGACTTCCAATAAATTCCGCCGAAAAAACAGTTGCCGGTGAATCATAAAGTACTCTGGGCTTATCATATTGCTCTATTCTTCCAAACCTGAAAAGTGCGATTCGTTCACTCATTGTCATTGCCTCAACCTGATTATGAGTAACATATATTATTGTTTTTCCTAATTGCCGATGAATTCTTTTCAACTCTTCAGATGCAGTTTCTCTTAATGCAGCATCTAAATTGCTAAGGGGTTCATCCAGCAATAAAACCTCAGGATCAAGGACAAGTGACCTTGCCAATGCAACCCTTTGGCGTTGTCCTCCCGAAATTTCTCGCGGTAACCGGTTTTCAAGCTCTTTTAAACGTAATAAATTTATTACCCACTCAAATTTTCTGTCCATTTCAGATTTTGACAATTTCTTTATTTTCATTCCGAAACAGATGTTTTTTCTCACTGTCATATGAGGAAAAAGTGCATAACTCTGAAAAACCATAGCCAGCGAACGTTTCTGTGGTGGAATATGGTTGTATAATTTTCCATTAATGAATAACTCACCATTATCTATTGGCTCCAGTCCAGCAATCATCCTCAATAAAGTCGTTTTACCACAACCTGATGGTCCAAGCAAGGTAACAAACTCTCCATCATGAATCTCCAGATTTAAATTCTCAATAACCCTATGATTACCATATTTTTTAAATAGTGAACGAATAACCACATCTGCCATACAAATTTCCCTATTTAACCGAACCTGCAGAAATCCCGGCAACCATATACTTTTGCACCATAAAACTGAAAGCTATAACCGGGATACTCAAACAAACCGAAATTGCCGCAAGCAGGTTTTGCGGTTCAGCGTATTTAATTCCATTCAAATACAAAGTCAATGTGTATATTTCCTGCTTCCCCAGCATTAAAAAATAGGAAAATATAAACTCGTCCCACGATAAAAGGAATGTATAAATCGCTGCTGCTGCCAGACCTGGCATTGCAAGCGGGAACAACAATTTAAAAAAAGTCTGAAATCGATTAGCTCCCAAAATTATTGCCTGCCCTTCCAAATCATCAGGAATTGATTCAAAAGCTCCTGCACCAATAAAAATGATATATGGTAATGCCAAAAGCGTGTGCGCAAGTATGACACCCAAATATGTCTGATGCATACCGATTTTAATAAAAAATTCTACAACAGGTATCACTGAAGCAATATCTGGAAACAAACGAACAGATATTATCATCAATAACAGCACTTTTCGACCCGGGAGCTTATATCTTCCAAGAACATACGATGCAGGTATCCCCAGTATCATGCCCAATGCAATAGTAAACAATGAAATGACTACGCTATTCAAAAGCACCTGATAAAAGTGGCTGTCTGAAAAAAGGTACACATAAGCCTGTAGAGTTGGATTATATGGCCACATTGGAACCGGATTTCCGCCTGTATTTATACTGTTAATATCACTGACAGAATATTTCAAAAGCAAATACACCGGGCCAATAACAATAACAAGAGCGCAAATGATTCCAGTAAACCACAGCATTCGCCTGCTGATTGATATTGGAGATTGCTTAGAAATAATCATTCAACGGCTCACAATTAACTTCTGAATTAACTCAAGAATCTTCATTAATATTAATGTAGAAAAAACGATACAGATTACCATGATAATCGAAACTGTTGCAGCCATATGCGAATTACCAATTTCATTATAATAAAAATCGATTAGAGTTCCAAGTAAGTGATATCGACCGGCCAGAACAAAAGGAAATATGAACTCCTTCCACATCTCTACTGAACGAAGTAGTAAAACAACCGAAATCGATGGTATCATAAGCGGCATAATTACATGAACAGCACGCTTTCTAAATGAAGCACCCATTGTTTTTGCAGCATCGAACAACTCCGGATCAATATTATTTATACCAGCCAGTAATATTAACATGGAGATTGGCATGTCCCTCCATACCTTTCCAAATAATGCTATTGCCATTGAGAATAATTTTGAGCCCCGCCAGTTAATCGGTTGATCGAATACCTGGGGGAACCAGGAATAACCTCCAGTTATGATATGATTAATATGCCCACCCGGAAAATCAAACAGCACAAATAATAACATAGCAGTCACAAGTGCAGGAAGAGCCAATGGAATTAAAAACAAACTCCGAATAACACCCCTCATAAAAAAACTTCTGAAAATCAGGAAAGATAAAAACAAGCCTGTTATCAATTCCAGAGGAGTACCTAATATCATAAATAACGTTGTGTTGATCAAAGCACTGTTAAAATACTCATTTTTAAATAATTCAGTAAATGAGGCAAATGTTGGAAAGTTAATTTCTGAACACGGGTGATTCAGACTCAAACCAATAAGATAAAACAGTACAATTACCAAAAAACTCATCAGGTAAAACATGGCCGGAAAAATCGGCCATGTTTTAAAAAACCATTGCTTGACATTTTCTATAGATAGCGTTCTCTTGAAATCACTCAGGATAATCATCTCCCAACAAATTCTTCTGTTTTTCAAGAAAATCACTCGCCAATCTCATTTTCATAACAGAAAAATCCATAAATTCATCATCCTGCTCCTTATATTCTACCGATAATTTATACCATGCATCAATTATATTCTGACTAACTTCTGAATATGTTTTAACAAGAGGTACCGTAGTCAATTCATTTAATGCAATCTGATCTATTGACACCTGGAAAATATCTCCTACCCATCCCTGATCAAAAACCTGAGGCAGTTTATTAAGAATATCTTTTCTTATTGGCACCATCCCAAAGCGGGAACATTCCTTTGCCTGGGTTTCCCGTGACGTAATGAATCGTGCCAAAGCATAAGCAAGTTTTGCATCTGGAGATGTTTTTGGAATACCCCACCACCATCCTCCAGTTGATATCGATCGTGTCCCTTCATATATCGGGTTACCGGCTGTATCAAGCTCAAAAGCAACCGCTTTGGGAATAACCGAAAGTCCCATGTCTTCAGCATCAGGCAAATAACTGGGCATAGAAGGATCATCTTTCCATCCATGAACCAGAAATGCATCAATCTGCTGCAAATAGGCAAGGAATATTTTACCATCCTTTATTGCATTATAAATATTCGCCCCTTTCCACGGATCTTGCCACATCCCTGAATTATAAATACCATTACGAACCATTACCCTTTCCCAAAGATATGTAGAAACTGTACGATCTGATGTTAACCTTAAGATGTCTTCGTGTGTAGCACCAAGCTGTAGTGATCTATCGACCAAAAACAGTGCAGTACCAGCATACCGGGCACCTCTGTGACCCATTCGTCCAATCTTTACTCCATTATATTCCTCATTTGCCCAAATTGAACCCACTACATATAAATCGTAAAAATCCCACTCAGAGGGATCATTTTCAAGTGAATAGTTTGCAGGGAGACCATATCCATTCTGTTTTTTCAATTCTTCACTTATTCTATCCTTATGTTTTACAAATTTTTCTACGGCATCCGCTACTTTTGATTTTCTATAAAACAAAACTCGTGTTTCAAGTTTCCTTGGTATATAATATGGTTTACCATCATAATAACCTAAACCGCTTGCAAGTTGATGATATTCTGCCAAATCATGTTTCACTTGCTGGGAATCTACAACTGAATACAAATCCTGTAAATAGCCATTTGAAACAAGTACTCTTGTCATTTCAAAAGGTGTTTTTACCAGTGCTATTGACGGATTCTTTTTTGAGCTCTCCAGTTTCAATATTCGCTCTATATCCCACTCTTTATCGAAAGTAGCCAAATTTATCTTACAATTATGTTTTTTTTCAAATTTCGGTAATATATCATCACGGAAAAATCTCTCCTGCGCCGGCATCATACGAACTAAAAGTGTAATTTCCTTCTTTCCTTCGGTGCGACTACAACCCGTAAAGACCAGTGCTAATAATGTGCTGATTATCAGACTGCAATAAAAGTGACTCCTCATAACCGAGCTTCTCCCTTCGAAAAAAAAAGTAATAATTTTCAAAACAAAACCTCTCCATTATATAAGTTAAATCGCGACAGGTATCGTGTAAAGTTATTTTCACAAAGCCTGTTCAAATTCGGATTCAGATGCACCATAAACTGCTTTTTTAAGATCAGCCAACTCTTTTACACTCACACGCAATCTCTCACTGACTACTTCAAGTAAATTAAAGGTAATCTCTGGAATTTTCAAAATTAACTTTTTAAATTCACCTCTTTTGATTATATACAATTCACACTCTTTTTGTGTAATAGCACTCGCCGATCTTGCAACTTTGGTAAAAAGTCCCAATTCTCCATATGTCTCACCCGCCCCAATAACAGCAATAGTTTTTGCCTCATTACCTGTATTCTTCACTATTTTCAATGTACCTTTTTTAACAATGAACAGATTATCTGAAACCTCACCCTCTGATGAAATCAACACTCCTTTCGGATATTGAACAGCCCGGGAAATCTCAGCTAATTTCAATATATTCTCAGCACTTACTCTTTTAAATAGCGAAATTTTTTTAAAGAACAAAACTCTCTCAAGCATTTCAAAAGCGACACTTCTTTTTTGTTCTGTTTCATTCTGTTTTAAAATATCTCTGGCCATGGATGATACTAACATATTCTGATCATCAGAAAGCATATATAAAGCCTCCATAATTTCATACTCCCGAATGGTTTTCTGCAAATATTTTGACAATGTATACAGTGAGCACAATCGTATCCATCTGTTATCAGACAACAAAAAATGTCTGATATTACATATTTCATTTTTTTCATCAAATTTGAACTGATTCTTACCATTTTTGGCAATAATTTCCCAGGGTTGCATCTTTAAAAATGGCAATAGCAAAGAACTGGTTTTCTGATATGATGTATTCTCAATTAGTTCTATAAGATAAAAACGCTGGCCTGTGTCTTTTATATCAATCTCCTTATAATTCCATTTCATTACTCCCTTTTCATCTAAAAGCACCATACCATTGATAACCCATTCACCAAGCCGAATTTGATTTTCTCTCAAAGCTTCATCCAGAACCAATAACCCATTCTCAGAAATGCCTTTTTTTACATGATACCATACAAAACCATCCTTATAAGCCGATTCCAGTTCTTTAATTAACCACTTTTCAATAGCTTCTCTTGTTTCACCTTTAATTTTTAAACATTTCCCTGATGACCGTATCTGATCAGCCATGTTTCGTAATAATAAAATTAACTCAAATGCCATACGTTTTGAATGCACATGAGGAAAATATTCTATTAAAGTCTCCCATAATCTACTACCTGCTTTTTTAATTGTGTCTGAAGTTATTGCAATATGCTCCCTGCTCATCGCTCCTGCTTTATTTAAAGCTTCGATTCGTATTTTGGATGATGCCTGATTCATTAATACATCAATACTTTTCTTAAACAGTTGAAGCGATGCTGATGTCAGATTTTCTACCAGCACTTTTTCCCACCCGGGTAATTTCAAAGACCCAAGTAAATACAAACCTGCAGATCTCCTATCCGGATTTTCACAATCCAACAAACTGTTTAAATAATTTTTTACATTTGCCCGATCATGCGGATCACCGTTTTGCCAAAGATATATTGCTGCTTCTATCTGAACCCTTATACTGTTTTCATATAACAACCTTCTAATTATTGGTTTCAAATGCCGTTTCCAGTTACAGTTCATGTTGTTGACAGAATATATCGAATTTGCCCTGATACGTGGATTTCTTTCTTTAAGTAATTTTTCAATAAATTTTTTAGTCTGATATCCATAATGATTAGATAAGGATCTTGCTATCAGCTCTTTTAGTTTTATTTCAGTTTCTCTCTCGTAAATTCTAACAAGCCCCTCAAGTGCCTGATTAGATTCTATACCTGCTAAAAGTTGTATCGAGACTATTCTCATATCCGAATCTTCAGATTTTTCATACCTTTTAATCAAAGAATACAGCTCTTGTCCCTTATAATTACCTAATTCAGTAATTAGATCATTATAATGCAAATAATTTTTACTTTCCGGTATCAATGCTTTTGTATACCACTGCCTGATATAATAACTTATAATTATCATTATTATACCACTTATTAATATTTCAAGAATAATCATTACTACATTGTTTCCAAGTAGTATTATTATCAAACCACTTATTATAATAGCCGCCGGCTTTACCATTCCATCCAGTATTGTTTTTACCCTGCCTCTTTTTTCTTTTTCTATCACTGTAAACAGCATCTGAAAAATCGGTGAAAATGCGTTTTCAAAAATTACATATCTGAAAAATTGAACTATCACAAACAAACTCAATGAAAGTCTTCCTGCAAACAATATTTTACTTGCCAATAACACTGCTGAGCCCATAACAATTACAATAGGTAAACAATACATGATTCTTGAAAAACCATACTTTTCAATAATCACTGGCAGTACATATTTTAAACCCAAAATAGTTATTATTGCATGGACTAAATAAAATGTAAACTGAAATGAAGCTATTGATTCAGTTGTTACAAACCAATCGTGGCAAACTTTCCAGAACAAATAATCCAGCGAAAAAACTACTAGGAATACAAAGAAATAAAATGAAGCTATCAATTTCACAAATTTCTTTGTTACTTCATCAAGATCATTAACGAATACATTCTGATTTTTAACTACATTCATATCCTCTTTATTAAGAAGACGATTTCCAAAACTTTTTTTGATTCTTTTTACAAAAAACCATGCAGTTATATATGATATTATCCACAAACAAATAACCGTTTCCGCTTTTACAACTTCTAAAATTATTCTTGCGCTTACCGCACCTGTCATCCCCCCAATGAATCCCCAAGCTGATATTACCGGAAACGCCTTTTTTGCTTCATTCGTCGGAAACATATCGTTAGCAAGAGTCCAGAACGTCAAAAACAACATTGTTTTTGACAGGTAGGATACAGGATATAGCGCAGATAGTAAATACAGCTTTAGCTGCTCATTTTGAAAAATCACATTTATGATCAGTATTATTGTTAGTATTGATGAAACAAGAAGCAATTGTATTTCAAGTAACTTTTCTCTATTTATTGAATCGATATGTTTAAAAAACAAAACCGGCAGAACAAAAAGTATAAATCCATTTATGAGATAAAGTTTACTTATAGAATGAGGCCCTGAAGCTGAAACTATGATTGATAATGATACTGTTTCTCCAACAATAGCACCGCAAAATATGAATGACAGCAAATAGGCAGCGATCATTATATGTAGTTTATCTTTTCCCATTTAATAAATTTTCATTTTTTAGTTTTTAATCTATTTTGTCTAACTATGAACCGTTTCGCATTTAATTCAAGGCATTCTTTTTAATAAACGAAAATATACATTATAAGGTTATTATCCCTGATTAAAATCACCTGTATTTATGCATAAATCTCAATATAGATATAAAA
Organism: Fibrobacter sp.; assembly: GCA_012728995.1. GTDB lineage: Bacteria > Fibrobacterota > Chitinivibrionia > Chitinivibrionales > Chitinispirillaceae > JAAYEB01. The sequence continues at coordinate 12,951 of JAAYEB010000422.1, forward strand.
AAAAGCGGATGCTTAAAAGCACCCGCTTTCTCAATTATCTTTTTATGTATATTTCTTAAAAACTATAAGTTGCACTTACCCTGTTGAAAAGATGATGTTGCGGCCCACTGAATAAATTTGTAAATGTATACACAATATCTTCTGCTGCTACCACATCAATGCGCAATCTGTTTTCTATATTTATTCCAAATCCTAATCCAACAAGATCGTCTTCGCTTCCATCAGATGGATTGTTTTCCTTTAAAAATCCAACATCAACACCTTCAGTTACGTATACCAGGTCTTTCTTTCCGCCAACTCTTATTACAAACCAATCCCACCATATACTTCTTTCAATACCAAAACTAACCCTTCCGCCAACACTCTCTCTTGCAGTTGAATTTGAAGAATCTTTCTGTCCATACAAAAATTCTACTCCACTCCAGAAAAATCCCTTATCAATTCTTAAATTTAGACCTATTCCCGCAGCTACATCCATTTGATATATATTATCTTTTTCAAAAGACATTACATCCAGTCTTGCATGTGGTACGAAATCGCCATTTAGGCCTGCCATTTTTGAAAACAATCTTCCTTCTACAGTTCCAAACAGATCTCTGTTGGCTCTGCTTTTTGTATATCCAGCACTGTCTGCAATAGCAGTTAACATTCCACCACCCAATGATATATCCATATCCATTGTTTTCGCTATTGGCCAATTCATTCCTATCTGACCTTTATATAATGTTGTTTCAAGCCTTCTATAACTGTCATGTTTCTGAAGAGCAGCGTATACTCCACCGCCTATCATACCACCATTTTTGAATGTATAACCCATCAATAGATCAACTTTTCCTAATGGTTCCAGGAACTCATCATTCTTTTTTCCCAGATATTTATCAGTACCCTTGGTAACATAGTCCAGCATTCTATCTTTTCTATTGAATACAGCACCTACAGATAACATTGGAAACCTGTTCCCGTCATCAGTGTTTTGATTCATGGAATATGATATTATAGCACCAAAAAATGGATCACTAGGATCTCTATTTGTTCTTGCAAGACTGCCTAGTTGATTTCCCGTACCATTATAATCAAGTTCCGGATCTGGTTTGTAAACGCCATAAGATCCGTATACCATATTAGAGTATAGATTAATATTGGCCGGGTTTCTAAATATTGAAACTTCATCCATGAAAAATGCATCATGTTTCCCCATTGAAATCACTCTTGCATCCGTTGCATAACTTCCGATACAGCATCCTGCCGCCAGCATCCATATTAGCGCTTTTTTTATCATGGATCCTCCCATTGAAAGAGCCTCAGAACGTATCTATAATTCCAGATTTTTCTTAATTAACAAAGATGCGCATGTTTATCAAGCGCATCTTTGTTTTTTAACGTACCAAAATTTTAACATTCAATTATTCTGAATGCAAGTTATTTTTAAGGTTTTTACTGTGAGAAAACAAACGGATATATTATCTCGGTTACATCACCAGGTTTATCAATTTTTTCAAATTTCCATCGTTTAATTTTTGAAACAACCTGAGTTTCCAACTGTGAATCACTAATTGTAGATTCTACAACTTGTGCAAAAATTACAGTTCCAAATTCATCAATTGCAAACTTTACAGTTATTTTTCCTTTTAAACCTGGTTTTTCTCTCAATCTTTTATTGTATTCATATCGTAATGCCGCCAGATTCTGCATAACAACACGCATTATGCTAGCTTTACTCCGTCCGCCTGTAAGAGCCCCACCTTTTGTAAATTCTGGAGCTGAAACTTTTAAAGACCCCCTTTTCTTGAGATCCAGTCCACCTCCACCATCACCGCCCATAAGGCCTCCGATAAGATCGTCTATTCCTCCAGCGCCACTACCACCAAATCCGCTTCCATATCCGGCACCATATCCTATCCCAGCAGCTCCTTTTCTACCGACACCACCACTTCCGCCGGCTTTTAACCCACCGACTCCAGATAATACAGCGTCAATATCAGATGCGAATCCACCTTTTCCAAAAATATCTGCCGAGGCAACAGATTTTCCTTTAATCTGACCTGAAATTATACCCAGAACCCCTTTTTGTGTTACACGTGCACGTGGATCACCACCTCCACCTTGCATACCTCCAGCACCTTTTGATTTACTGGGTTTCAGTTTTTTCTTGTCCTGCTTAATTTCTTCCTCTTTTTTCTTTTCTTCTTCCTTTTTTTGTAAGGTCGCAGCGATATCCTCTTTTACAAGTTTAGCTACCCTTTCTTCAGGAATTTTTTCGAAGAAATCGGTGGCAACTTCGACAATCTCCCGGGTACTCATATAGATACCAGTTATAATCGCGAGAATA
>JAAYEB010000057.1 GCA_012728995.1 Fibrobacter sp.
ATGATATAGGAATTTTTCTGATCTGTACCCGGCATTAAAAACCAGCCATCGAAAATATTCCCAATCAAGTTGAGCAGTTATCAGTTCAGCTATTGAGAATACCCCTTTTCCTTTTAAAAAATTTGGACTTTCATAAACAGCAGCACTGTAACCTAATCCCAGAGGCAGTTTTCCGCAGAGCTTGAGTCCGTAATTGCGCGATCCGCAACCAATATTTTTGAGAAAATCCGAAGTTTTGCTTCTGGAAACAAGCATCAAATCTTCAGACGACTTCTGGAAATCATATCCAAAAGCCACTTTCATCCGGCCTGCATGAAAAGACAAAAAATCAAATGGGTTGTACCATACAACGGCATCCTCAAGAAATTTTTCCTCCGCAGCATCAACAGACAGTTTAAATCCGAAATGTTCATTTATCTCGGAATATAGCTTCACTTCAGCGTTGTTTATACCCCAGTTCATTTCTGTACTGTCTGCAGCAGGTAATGTTATATCAGCTTCAATTTGGGGCTGAACAAGAATTTGAATATTGAGTCTATTTTTTTCCCGTGCCGACAATGATGTTAACAAAAACAGAATCAGATACCTGAATGGAAGTGACTTTTTCAATACGGCCTCGCTTGTTTAATGTATAGTTTTCTGCCTGGGTGATCAAGTTTGAACTCTACATCCATGGCAAATTGATATACAGAAAGCACCTTGTCTCTGTAATAACGAAAATAGTAATAATTATGGATAGCATTAAGCCATCTTGCCAGAGAAACCAGCTCATCATCAGACATAACCGGCATTCCCTCATTGACATTAGAATGTGTAATATACTCAATAACCGGATCTGTAAATGGATCAGTTACACCTGTATGAAAAAGCAGTTGGTCGGCTGTAAACCCGGCAGGGGGATTGACAACACTTATATCCTTTATCTGGGCATTTATTGTGTATGCTCCCAGAAAAGGATTATAGATATTCTGTGTAATTGCAACTCCATTTACTTCTTCGGCGGGAAACGACCTGTGAACCAATATTCCCATTGCAACACAATCATGATCAATCTTGAAATAATCCCGTTCTTCAAAACCACGCAAAGTCCATAACCCTGCAAACACCTTTTTTATTGCTGCTGACACAGTTTTTTTTGTATCACCCCTGTAAGCAGAGAAAGATTCATAAAGTCCGGCACCATTAAACCCTTCAATATCTTCAGCGTTTGTTGACGAACGAAACCGGATTGAATTAAAATCGGAAACTGAACGGATCTTTTCTTCAACCAACTGTACAAATCTTGAATCAAGTGGAGCATTAATAATTGTATCCCGAAGATCTTCCAGAAGTTTTTTTCGCCGCAGGAAATTTTGAGAAAAGAGTGAATCATCAAGCATCCCTTCGATAAATTTGTCTATACCATTTTGATTTATATGCTGACGATAATAATAAAACGGTATGGCAAAAGCACCTTCAGGGATCGGCATTGAGTCTCCATCAAGTGTAATTTTTGCAATTTCCGCCAGATTTGCAGCCTTTGCTCCAACCAAAGGTGTCGATTGAATCGACAGCTCCTTTACGTCAAATAAGCCACTGACAGTATCGTTGCATTCAAGGGTGATTGTTTGTTTTGGTTCACGTTTTTCCCAAAAGGCCTGAGCCTCGGTAATTGATGCATTTTTAATTGAAAAAGTATCGTTAGTTACAGTGAGGTGAACCAGTTTATCCAGACAGTTTGATATTTCCGGGTCGTCCCAGGCGGTTTTAAGAGCCATATTAGGTGTCCCCCTGTTATGGCTCAACACATTTATATGACTTAGTGGAGTCTGAAAAACGGTAGTAATAATTCCGGCAATAACCGGAATATCTACAGGCAGCCCATCAACAAGAACTATATCGTGACGTCCGATATATGTTGAACCTATTTCTGAAATATCAATTTTTCTCAAATACCCGTACGCTTCACCGGTATTGCACGGCTGATATCTCTGCGAACCATACAATTCTTTTTCACTGACAGTTGGTATGCCGGGTAATTTAGCTGCGATTTCTTTGAAATTTGAAGAGTTTGGGAAAAAACGCAGTTTTTTGCCGAAATAAGCGGTTTTTACTATCTTATCGTATACAGTGCTGACACCCTCAGAACTTATCTGGTCTCCTACATAAAATTCCATTGTATAGGTTCCGGAACTTTTGTAATAATTTACGCTTGCAAGATAGTACAGACGCTGAGTACCGCTGCTGTATTGTTCAGAATTAAAATCGGAATGAGACCCCTGGTATCCTGAAACTTCTTTACAAAAATCATAATGCAACTGAAAATGTTTACTTGAAATATAGTACATTTTCCGTGAAGAGATTTCGTAGACTGTTTTGATACTTTTAACTTCACTTGCAACAGGAACCAGAGGTGAACCGGCAAGTAATTCAAGCTCATCGGGACAGCTTAAGGAATCCAGAAACTCGATATCATCAATTCCATTCCAGCCGCACTCGTACTCTTCAACAGGATCGTTGATATTTTGGGGAGTATTCTCGCTACAGCCTGAAAATTGAACTGTTGAAACTATTAAAACAAGTTCAAAAAAACTTAAAGACTTTAAAACCGGTTTCAGTCCCATAATAACAATTTAATATAATTTCAGGCTGTAAATCGAGATTTATCTTGAAATTACCATTTTCCCGGTATTTACAATTTTATCAGTTCTGAATTTTATCAGATAAGCTCCTTTTGATAAACAGTTTATAATATTTCTGTTCCGCCAAATACAAGCTCCATTTTTTGCTTTAAGAAAACAGATCTGCCACGATACTTTATCAATTCACAATATGATTTGATCTTTCAATACACTATCACTTGAGGAGAGTGCACTCTACGAACATGATAATCATTTTTGAACAGCATCCGGCTTAAATTTAATGATATATATGTTTGATGCTTTTTTAAAACATTGTTTTTTACCGGCAAGGTTAAACAATCTATTGGGAGTTTGACCTCCAAATGAGAAACGACGCGAATCATTGATAAGAGATATCGCTTTTATGTTTTTATTGGATGACATTAATTTTCCGGTGTTATCAAGAAAAGGAACCGTTCCTGTCGGACCGTATGAAGGAATCGTGTCCAGTAATAGTTTAAATGTGTCATCCTTATTTATGGAGATTTCTTCATCCATTTTCAGTTTTAAAATCTTAATAGATGTCTTTCCAAAAGATGAAAACTTGATTTTAAGCATTGAATCAAGGAAAATTATTGAATCACCTTGATTGTAATCGTAATGCTCCACAAACACCCATTTCAGGGTATCTCTAACAGGAAAAGAATCGACAATAAAATATTCCGATCCGTTTCTTGAGAAAGATATTTTTTTTATTCTTATCGAATAAATGGGTTTATTAAAACCGAAAAATATTGAATCAGTAACCAATGTATTATTGTCTGGATAAATTATTGATTCAAACAAATAATCATCACCCACTTTTTGAGATGAATTTTCATAAAATAAAACATCACTGAAATAATCACCCGGGTTTTGAGAGTTTTTATGCACTGTAAAATCTGGCAATTTCTGTGAAAAAATATTAAAAAAATTAATTAAAATGATGGTTAAAATAAACTTAAAGTATCTCATAATGCCTCCCGACGTGGTTTTGTGTTTTTAACAAGGCAGTGCCTTCTTGTATTGAAAGCACTTTTCAAAATTTACAAGTTTAAGAATGGTGTCAATAATCAAACAACTTTGCATCGCTATCAAAGAACAAAACTTTACCTTTAATGCTGCCTCTGTAATTTATCCTGCTTTTCAATGTAATTCGCGCATGCGGGGCAACAATACGGCCTTTGAAAGTCATTTCCCCAATGCTGAAAACCGGATCATTAGTATATATTTTAAGGTTATTTATTGATGAAACTGTCAGTATAACACGGTCATTGATAGAAAAATCAGAATTTACATTGATTTCAACAGTATCGTTAACAGTCAATTTCGCATCAGTATCAAGAATAAAAGACCCCATATTGTAGACCCCAGAATCCAGGATCAAGTGCCCCCTGTTTCCTACGGTGACATCATTGTATATTCCGCCACTGCTTAAGGTAAGCGTTTCATCTGAACCAACATATACTGAACTGTCGCCAACCGGAACGGTTTTAACTGGAATCGTGCTGAATCCGACATTGGTTGATTCATAAAGATCCCCATTATGAATGGCACCATTAATAAGTGAAAGGTATCCAGATAATTTTATTGTACCATTTATCACGCTTCTGTCTCGAAAGGCCGCATTGCCATCTACATTTATGTTTCCGTTGAACTGACAATCCATATTTGAGCTGAAGAGAATGCCAGCACCCATGGATATTGAATTCAATTGGACACGATCGAGAGTAACAATAGAGTCTGATGCGTATACGACTGGTAGTGGTTCTATGGTATCGATAACAGCAATATCCTTCTTACCAAGAACAGCCCAACGTTCATTACCCGCTGCCCACTTTGAGGTATCATCGCACGAATATGCGAAACCGGCGTACAGATTGTTAAAAACACTTGCTTCAACGGAATCGACAAGTGTATAGTTTATACCATCGGTGCTTACGAAGCCATAAACTTTGTTGAATATTTTTTTTAATCTTACCCAAGTGTTACCGAAATTGTAACCTGCAAATGAATTAGTTGTTGTTGTATCACCCGATATAGGCCGATACTGGAAAACCAAAGTGTTATTATTTTGAACTCCTATAAATACATGGGCATCATCGTTGTTAGAAGAACCATTACGAATCATAACTCCGGTTTTTGCACTTGGAGTTGTCATGTTTTCAAAAGCTTCAGGCAGGGCAGTTATTTTGAAACTATTATCATATATTGGGCGGCAATAAAACAGAAAATCATCTTCAGTACTTCCAATATTACCTGTCCGTCCTCTCATTCGAAGATTCCATCCTTCAGCAGATTTTTCATGACGGTTCAATGCATCAAAAGACTTACCTATCGTTTTAAAATGCCATCCATCAAATTCAATCGTTTTAACTGCAGACAGATATCCAGTGCACTCAGCATGCAACACTATTGTGTAGGTTCCCTGGTGATAGCTATTGTCGTAGGTAGGAGCATTATGGCCATCAAGAATGAAAGAAACATGATTTCCCGAAGCGGAATCAGATACACCATACCATTTAAAATCAATCAGATTTGTATCAATAGCACCGTCAGAAGAGGATATTTTGGCATGAAGAATCAAAGTGTCCCCATGGATCAGATACGGCGAAGCGTCTGTTGTTTCTAACCAGATACTATCTATGATTATTGACGGTAAAGCCGCAGGAATATATGGCTGAAATTTGAGAGTTCCTGCTCCTATTAAAGCAAGCGATTGGTGATTCGGGTTATATTTTTGACTATTTAGGTAATATAAAAAGGATTTGCCAAAAGAACATCCATTACCCAACGAATCGGTATATAAGGCATGGTCTTTTGGATAATAAAGCTTACTACTTCCCATACAGATCAAACCATTTTGTAGATTGCATACATTTGAAATAATAATCTACAGGATAATTTTCACCTTCCCAAGAACTGTCAATAACATTCCCTAAACTGTCCTTAATATGTCTCTTTGTCCATTTCTCAAAGGACGCTGTCGGTAAATTGCCGATAAGTACAGCTCCGGTAAGATTTTCAGAAATATAATACGTTCTTAGTGAATCCCTGAGTTGCTGCAATTCTGATCAAGTGTTACCATCATCGAAGGTA
>JAAYEB010000423.1 GCA_012728995.1 Fibrobacter sp.
GAAATATCAATAAAGACACGATAACGGAAACAGATACTCTGATAACCGGTTCGGTATCTATCCCAAAAGATTCTGCTGTCACAGAATCTGTTAAAAACTCCAGGTCTCAAAAATATCCAAATGATAATGCTTCCATCAGAAAAAAGTTGACTCCAGATCCCGGATACCATAGTGCTGCTACTGAACAGGCTGGTATTGAGGCAGATGTGTCGATTGAAAAAGAGCGTAAGGAAACTGCAGAAAAGATTGAAAAGGAAATAACCGATTATCAAAAGAAAAAGCAGGAAATTGAAACTAATCATGAGAAAATGAAAGCTGAAGCGGAAACTGTACCGGTAATCGAAAGAGAACAATCAAATACTCGTTTAAGAGAAGAGAAAGCATCGAGTAATTCAAATCTGAACAAAGCCCGTTCCGAATCAAAACAGAAATTTTTGAATGAAAAAAGATCACTCAAAGAGAAGTTATCAAATTCTTCTTCAAATAAGTCGGATAATGCTTTTGACGAGTTACGGAAAAGAAGAGAGGGGCAATAATTTAAACAAATAAAATACAGGTTAGCTTAATACTATCAAAAATGACTTTCTGAAATAATCATATATTTACACTCATTGTGAAGATCGCCTATTCTAATAACTCAATTTCTTGATCAATAAATGCATTGTGCTGCAAATATGTTGTATTATTGTGGGTACCCCCGAAAATTTCTGAAGAACCTGAAAATATAACTGAAATACTTTATTTTTACCATAAAAATTCCTGTGGTTTAAAAAAACTATAACCTAAACCGGACGATTAATTTACAGCTTGTCCCGCAGTGCGGGAATGAGCCACACAGCGTCATTGAGCAGAAAGGTTTTTATGACTGTGAAGGTCATAATAAAATGGTGAATTATGAATTATGAACGGTTAATAAAAAAAAAGCTACAATCGTTGTCGTTGTCGTAATCGTAATCGTGCACGAATGGATATTAAACGTTCTGGATCTGATTCTTTTGCCAATATCCGCGAGGCAGATTGCGTGATGAAATCGTCTGATTCAGGTATAAAATTAGTCTTCGTCATCATCGTTTATAAATCTTTCACGGGCTTCGTTTGCAACTATTGTAGTTACTGTATTAATAGCAGCCTTTTTGATACCCATAATAATTTCTTCCCCATCAGCGGTAATAACACCTTTTACGACCTTGAATAAGCCTTTTCCTATTCCAAACATTCCCATATAAGAGCTCCTTTCTGTTTTGTTAATAGTTCAATTCAATTGAAAAGGTTTCCGAAATGTTTATGGTTGTCAATCCTTTTTATTGCAATCCGCAAATTAATTCTTATCTGTTTAATTGGACGGCAAGTATATGAAAATCTTCCAGCTTTTATAGAAAGAATTGTTATAAATTTTTGAAAAATGAGTTTTTCTAAGTAGAACTTTATAGTTGGAACTTATTGGATAACTGGAAATAAAGAACCAAGAATAAAAAAGGAGCCTGATAAAAAAGCTCAAGCTCCTCACCTTGAAAACAAGTATTTACCTTGTTTAAATCAGATTACCTCTCACACTTATC
>JAAYEB010000424.1 GCA_012728995.1 Fibrobacter sp.
ACAACAACCCATCGTAATATATGTACTGATCGTCTGTCGGTGGCTCCATATCCCACAGATCTTGTGCGAATTTAACGCTCAGCAGCGTACCATCCTCCGCCTTGGCCGTTGCCTCGCTCGCCGCATACACATTCATTGCCGCGAGACCGGGACGAATTCCGGTTTTATTCTGGCTATTATCTCCTTGCCTGGTATTTCCGTCTAACGTCCACAATGGCCAATACCCCCCATTGCCATCACGCTTGGACTCGAAAAAACCAAGGTATGTATTGTACCAATTGGTAATAAAGGATTTGTCAGATGAGGAGGTTGACCCTGACCAGTCACCATATCCCTTGCGAGCTTGACCATCGAAATAGAGGTCGGAAATCAACAAGTCCAGCCCGACACACTGGACAGTTCTCCAGGCATCCCAGTCAAATTGGATACCAGTAGTCGGGCTGCCAACCATCAAGCCTGTCGTTTTCGAAACGCATCCCGCCAGATACTGGCGACCGGCATTGGCCATATTGGCCCAATCAGAATTGTGGTTGCCTGAATATTCCGATATCAAGGTATAAAAACCAGGCAGGATATACGAAGGATCGACAGTCCCGTTGTTACGCACGAATTTGGGCAAGTTATTGCTGAACACACCATTGGCGAACATTGCATTTGAAAGCTCGTCAGCTTCTCTCTGATATTTCTCGTCATTCCATCTCCTTGCGGCTAAAAGGAGATCCATCAGCCACCACTCTTCCCCGTCAGGAGCATAATCTTGACCTTTAACACCACCATTTGGATAGCATTGCCAGTTGAACATACCATCCGGTCTTCTCATATGGTTCTTCGACCAGGCCCACAACTTATCAAAAACATCCTTCATGTCCATCTGTACGGCAATCATCATCCCATACGACTGACCCTCGGAGCGTACATCATCGAACTCTACGTCTAAAATATATGCCTCGGAGCCAATATCATGGTAAAGCTTGCTGCCGTTTTTAAAATAAATATCGATTATCTCCTGCATTTTCGCATCACATTCTTCTTTCGTTTTGCCAAGTACATCCGCAAACAGACATTCGCCATTTTTTTCGACAGTATCCATTACAATTGCGATGTCTGTCAATTTATAGGAATTAATCGTCTGTTTTACTGTATTATACCCCTCTTTTTCAATCAGCAGGGTATCATCATTCTGTGCCGCGGCAGTACTTTTGTTCAGTACCAATGCACCAGTCGACCCGATATTAGAATTGTCAATAAAATATCCACTGCTGGTAACAATCAGCTTAAATGTCATAACATCTTGATTAACATCAAAATTCATCGCATAGAAACCCGTGGAAAGTTCCGGAAGTGTATAATGATGTACGCCTTCCATTACGTTTTTTGGTACCATTTTTTCTAACCGTCTTCCATTGGCTGAAAACAGGGATAGAGTACTATTTTGAGCACCAAGACTTAGATGAAAAGTAAGTTTGTTTCCCTTTACCTGCAAACTTTTGACGAATGGCTGAATTGAGCTGTTATAAGCAGTTTTTTCCCTTATCGATGTGATATTTTGTATGCCAAATGCACCGTTAGCATCTGTGGTATCCTTCATTAATGTATCTGAAACAAGCGTTACCGTCGCACCGGCAACCGCAGCCCCCTTACTGTCCTTGACCGTTCCGCTCAAGTTAATCTCTTGCTGGGCGTTAATCGCAGTTCCCAGACCCAACAACATGACACACAACACTGCCATCCGTTTCATACGCTTTCCTCCCTTTATGCATTCTCATCCACGAATATGATGAGAAATCATTGTGATATATACCGAAAGACATCCCTGATATACCTGACATATCAGTAAATGTATATGGATAGAGAATATCTTTACACTTTCCCCTTTTTTTATGCACGACCGGTGATGGTGATGACGGATGGCGGGATCGATACAGGCTAGAAAAAGAAATATTTTAGAGGACTTCTGCAGCAACTTTATTTAATCGCTTTAATAAATTCTCCGTAATAACGATCCTGACTAATGGTACTTCTTCGGCAGCAGAGATGATAGGCGATTTGATCTTTTTTACTTATGAGTTTAATATAGTGCTTTCATTGGCCTGATACAACTATTTATAACAATTTTTCGGGAAAAATTGCAACCATTTTTTGAAATGGAAACCTGAGGGCTGGAATGAAAAGCCGTATGTGGGAAAGCTGCTTGTACGGTTCAGGGAGAGTCGGGGCAGGTAACTACTTCGTTCTACTACACAGTATTTTTATTATATTATCTATATGCGTCTATCATTTTAAAAAAGGAAAGAGAATTAATGAAAAGAGCTTGTTTTCCAGCATTCCTTTTGCTTCTTGGTTTTGGAATAATCTTTGCATCAAATATTGAGATTTCCGGAACTGTTGTTGAAACCGATTCAGAACAACCACTTAAAGATGTAACGATATCGTTATCAAAAACTCCGGATCTTTTTACCAAAACTGATTCTGAAGGGTATTTTACACTTTTTAAATTAAACACATCTTTTGATCATAAAAAATCTAAATCGCTGCCATTAATATTCGGCCTTAAAGGAAAAAATCTTGTTTTTTACACTGGTTCTGAAAAAATTAGTGGAAATATTTCAATATTCTCCGGTAACGGGAGTTTGTTGGGTTCAATAAACTTTATCGATCTTGTACCAGATAAACAGCGTCTGACTCTTCCTGATTTAGCTAATGGATTTAATCTCCTTCGAATCGCTGTTAACAATAATGTTTATACCTGTACAGCGGTTCGTATGGGGCATAAACTCTATATGACAAGATCTGATATTTCTGTTAAAAGTGATTTTAGACTAAATAAGTCAACGAGTGATACAGTAATTGATACTTTGATCGCAAAAAAAGACGGCTATGTGGATAAAAAGGTTCCTGTAGAATCATATTTATTATCAAACATGCAAATTTCGATGGACAAAATAACACCGGATGTATGTGATGCCTCAACACTGAAAGAAGCAGGCGCATGTGGAAATCGAAATATACTCATTGGAACAGCTGTATCATCTCGAAACCTTTCCAGCCTTGCAGCAAATGAATTTAACTATGTGACAGCGGAGAATGAAATGAAATGGCAAAATCTTCAGCCCAGTGAAGGAGGTTTTAATTTTTATCAGGCTGATGCGATTGTGAACTGGGCTAAACAGAACAATATAAAGGTAAAAGGTCATTGCCTTGTCTGGCATAGCCAACTGGCCGGGTGGGTTAATCAGGCTAAGGGTCGTGATAGAGTATTGGGTATCATGAAAAACCATATTGAAGAGGTTATGGGACACTTTGGCAACGATATCTATGCCTGGGATGTAGTAAATGAAGCTATCGCAACAGACAGTGATGTTGGTGAAGGTAATGCTCGTATGAGAAATACTGTATTTTATAATGAAATAGGATCAGATTATATAGAACTCGCCTTTAGAATAGCAAGGGATTATGCTGACAGTCATAATATGAAAGATATGAAATTATATTACAATGATTACAGCATAGATGCTGATAACGATAAATCCCGATTCGCAAGACAGATGATAAAAGAATTGGTCGAAAAGGATGTTCCTATTGATGGAGTAGGGTTTCAAATGCATATTGGTCCACCAAATAATATTCCAACAGTTGAAATGGTGGAAGACAACATGCGATACTATGCAGATTTGGGTTTGGAAGTGTTAATTTCGGAATGGGATATAAATCTCTGTGGCAATCAAGTCACTGAGATGCAACAATTGCAGCTATACCATGATATAACCAAATTATGTGTAAATCAACCCAAATGTGTTGCCATCACTTTCTGGGGAATCAATGATAGTGAATCCTGGCTAAATACCTGGAGTACTGCTATGTGCAATGGGGGGAATTCCAGATCACTGCTTTTTAATAATAATCAGAAAAAGGATACCTATTATCAGGTGTTAGATGCTTTAAATGGGAAATGAATATTTTAACACATAAAGGAACGGACCTGTTTTTATCATTCTTTTGGAACACATCTGCTGTTAATGTGCTCATGTGTTTGTGAGATGCAACTGCTGGTACCCTTTTGTAAATCATAAATTATATTATTTTTCAGGTATGGCACCGTTTCTGTGTAATACCTTTAACCAGCTCACTTTTAATTTAATCTTTCAAGTAAATTTCTAAATCTAATTGCTGCTTTCAAGTTTAATTCCGAAACGGAACACCTGTAAGCAGCAATTAACAATAAGCCAGATTGTTGTTCACCGTGTTTACTCAGTTTTGTGGAAATGACTTCTACTGTCTGTTTGTCTGACAGCTATTGTTTCAGCTGTATTGACATTTCGCGAAAAGACTCTTCCATCAGGATAATAAAAGTCAATTGTATTAAACGGTTTGGGATTGTAATTAGCAACCAATGTAGATGTTTTTCCATCCGAAAGATACCATGAATTTGTTTTTTTATCCAAAGATAAAATGACACGTTTTCCAGCATTTGGCCCCTTTGTTTCAAGTATAACGATAGAGCCTCTGCCAAATGTTACATCATAGCTTTTATTTCCTGATGTAAATGTTTTTATGGTTTCTATATCCGAATCCAGAGACAAAGGATTATTGCCAGCCCAAAATTCTATCAGATTAAAGATTATGGCATCTACAAAGGCACTGACCGGATAAACAGGGATAATGTTGAAAAGCCAGAGAATGCCACTCCGAACCCATTTGTTATCAAGAGAATTGTTCCAGTTGTAAACCCTTTTGAAGAGCTCAAAAGAACCGAAGCACCCGGTGTTAACAGAAAATAATGATACACAAACAAGAAGCATGATGGCTCTTCTGAACATAAAAACTCCTTTGTTAATGATTGAAACAGAACTCTTCACCAATAATTTATTGCAGAAAGCATGTTGCCTTAATCAGATAATTTAGCTAAATTTTTAGCCATATTAAATTCGAACTGAAAATTTCTTTATAAGAGTAATCGAAATACTTTAAAAGTTTTAAATATCACAAAAAATTCCTTTGAATGAAAAACAGAGTCCAAAAAAATAAAGTAAAAGAATAAAAGAGTTGCAGTTATCCGTTTATTCTTTGAATCATAAATGGATGCAAAAACATAGCCAACTTTGGCTGAAGCTGATGAGATCATGAATGTAAATGAATCAATTATGGAGTTTTATTTTCGGATCTGGTGTTTTAACAATTTTTAGAAACTTTTCACCAAAAATTGTTTCAATCAACACAACTTAACATTATCAGGTCTTTTTTATTATTATATATATGTGGTCAGGCAATCTAATTTTGAAAAAGTCGTGAACTTTACTATTTAATCTGGTGTATTTGCCTGTAAATATCTTTTGAGGGGAGAGAGATGAAATCTATGGAATGTATACCTGTTTCAAAATGGGATATCGGTTGCCAAAAAAAACTCCTTATTGCAGGTCCTTGTAGTGCAGAATCTCCAGAGCAGCTTCTCACTACAGCTAAGGAATTAAAGAATAGTGGAGCGCATGTTCTGCGTGCGGGAATATGGAAACCACGTACAAGGCCTGGTTTTTTTGAGGGTGTAGGTGAAAAAGGACTAAAATGGCTAAAAGATGCAGGTAATGAAGCCGGGATGAGTGTTGCAACAGAAGTTGCAAAACCACAGCATGTTGAACTTTGTCTTAAAAACGATATTGATGTTTTATGGATAGGTGCAAGAACTACTGTTGACCCGTTTGCCGTATCGGCAATTGCCGAACCTCTAAAGGGTGTAGATATACCAGTTATGGTAAAGAATCCGGTTAATCCGGATATTGACCTTTGGTTAGGCGCTCTGGAGCGTGTATCAAATGCGGGAATCAAAAAAATTGCTGCCATACACAGAGGTTTTTCTACTTACAGAAAAAGCTCATACAGAAATCCACCCCTTTGGCGTATACCTGTTGAATTAAGGCGAAGGGTATCATCTTTACCTATAATTTGTGACCCAAGCCATCTGGCAGGTGCATGTGAACTGATTCAGACCGTTGCCCAAACTGCAATAGATTTACTGTTTGATGGCTTGATGATCGAAGTTCATCCCAATCCCACTGCAGCTTTAAGTGACCGTAATCAGCAATTAACCCCTGCACAATATTTAACTCTTATGAACAGTCTGGTTTGGAAAAACACCCGCTCATCAAATATGGAGTTCAATCAAAGACTTACAGCATTTCGTAATGAAATAGATCAAATAGATTACAAAATCATTGACCTTCTTGCATTAAGGTTGAACATCGTTGAACAAATAGCAACACTGAAAAATAAAAATGATATCACAACACTTCAGCCAAATCGTTTCAGGGAGTTACTTCGTAAACGATTGGATTATGGTAACGGGCAGCATCTATCAGAAAATTTTGTCAGACAAATAATAGAGTTAATCCATGAAGAAGCCCTGATGCATCAGGAACGCTGTGAGATTCAGGATTTAAACTCTACTTGTATCTCTTAGTTGGCAGGTATTTTAATGATATGTTCAAATGACTATAAATATGAAAAACTATCATTTTATAATCATAAAACAGAATTGCTAAATAGAATCTAATTTATTAAAATTAAACTGCCGGGCGACAGTCAACCAATAATTAAAAAGGTTCTTTATGAATTATAAAGAACCCGCTGTTCAGGCGGTTTGGATTTATTGATTCTGAAATACGCCCGGAGAGATCAAAAAAAGTATTATGATGTTTTTTTAGGTATTGGTTTTTAAGAACTACATAACCAGTTTTTGAAACAGCTGAATTTTTCTGTAAAGAAATATCATGTGGAACGAATGTTCTGACAGTAATAGAATCCACTTTTTGTATATCCCACATTTGACAGCTTTCTCCGTTAAATCCCCAATGCTGAACATTCGCTTTATCATCCATCTCGGCGTAGTACACCTCAAGCATGCAATTATTACCCTTATTGACAATATAATAACTGCTGTTACCAGCTCCTGTTATCTTCCATTTCTGATTTTCTCCGCCCCAGTAAGAGTATTGCAAAACATTGTCACTGGACATATCAGCATCAAGTACAAGGCCACTGTTTCTGTTGACTATCTGGTAAACACCCCGTTCGACTTCAACAAATTCCCAGTGCTGACAGTGGTTCCCATTGTCGGTATATTGATGAATATTGGCGTTGTTTGAGCTGGAACCGTTTTCAACTTCTATCACCTTGCCACTATGTCTGGCTTTTATTTTATAAAATACATTTTCCTGGAACAGTGGCGGACCGATTGATTCGACACCTTCGGTATCCTGAACAATTCTTTTCATCGTTCCGTTGTCATTGTAATAAAGATAATTGATTTGAACCGATCTTTCCCACGGCACCCCATCTGAAAGGTAATCGGTATGATAAACAAAATACCATCTGTCTTTGAATTCAATAATACCGCTGTGGTTGGTACCGGTTCCGGCAAAACCATTCAGTGTACCACGGTAATTCCAGGGTCCAAGAGGATTTGAACTGGTTGCATAATCAATATTTGACGGCCAGGCATCACCGTTATTGTTAGTTGCGGCATAAGAATAGTAATAGATATCATCTTTTTTGTGTACCCAGGATGCTTCAAAGAAGCGGTCAATTCCCTGAGGGACAGTAATGTCTCCGTCAATTTCAATCATGTTATCTTTTAATTTTGCCTGGCGTGCGACACAATCAGTTCCCCAATAGATATACGCCTGCCCGTCATCATCAATAAATACAGCAGGGTCTATGTTGTCGTCACCAGGGCAGGCTCCGCGTGTTTTATTTGAAATTAATGGTTTACCCAAAGCATCCTTGTAAGGTCCCAGAATGTTGTCGCCAACAGCAACTCCGATTTCGCCGGAATCGCAGATGTAAAAATAAAACTTTCCGTTTCGTTCAACGCAGTGGGAGGCCCATGCCTGATGAGGGTTCAGCCAGGTTACATCACTGACAGATAAAACTTCACCATGATCGGTCCAGTGTACCATATCTGTTGAGGAAAGGACATGCCAGCCATTAAGTGTCCATCCTTCCCCGCCTTCATCATGGCCGGTAAAGATGTAAAAAGTGTCGTTATAAACCAGCGGTGCGGGATCGGCTGTATAGATATGGCGGACAAGCGGGTTATCGGCATTAGTTGCACTAAAAGCTGCTATAATGATTAGAATCAATAAAGGTTTAAGTATTGAAAAATGCGAATTATTCATGTTTTTCTTTCTAAAAAGGCAGTTACTGAATAA
>JAAYEB010000425.1 GCA_012728995.1 Fibrobacter sp.
CATGCGATCTCTTTTTTATAGAAAACCTCTCTATTTTTTAATTATTGCGGTAATTTTGTTTTGTACCGTGCCAATATTTGCGGACAATTATTCTGATGATCACAATGATGGTAATCTTAACGGCTGGACTGTTTTTGGAGATAAGGTCTGGAGTGAAAGCGGAGGATATGCTGTTGGACAAAATTCAAATGGAAATGGATTTCTTATAAGGGATAACGATTGTGCAAATGACGGAACATTTATGTTTAAAATCAAAGGCATCCTCGGATATCACTCACAAAATGGTGGTGGGATTTTCAGGTATTCGGATATTTCACATTTTTATTACGTTTATTTAAATGAAACAAATACAGGAGGAACTAATCCAGACAACGCTCTGATATTCTGCAAAAATAGACTTGATAAATCAGGCAGCTATACTATAGTAAAGGGCAACCTCAACTTGTCAGGAATGAACTCGGAATATACAATAAAAGTGGAATTGTCTGGTTCAACATTTACGTTCTGGTGGTATAAGTCAAATACATGGGACAGTCTCGGTCAGGTTACTGATTATGAACATTCATCTGGCAAAGTGGGTTATGCAGTTAATCATCAGTGGAACCCGCAGGTTGAATTCGATTTTTCATCATGGGAAGATGCTGGGCCAATAATAGAGGATTATACTTGGGATACTTCATCAACTCCCGGGATTCAGGCAGGTAATGGTACGTGGGGGACAGATAACTACTGGACTCCTGAAGGCGAAGGAACTATACTTGTAGCCTGGCCGGGAGCTGGAAGAAGTGCTACTTTTGCGGGCAGTGATGGTTCTTATACCATTACTGTAAATGATACGCAGAGAGTGGACAGTATTGCATTCATGAATGATGGATATACACTTAACAACGGAGTACTTGATTTTAATATAAAGAATGCAATTTATGTTGCTTTCGGAAAGACTGCGACGGTTAATTCTACAATCAGGGGTTACATTGGCTTGTCAAAATATGGTTCTGGAACTCTAATCCTGACAGGTACTAATACATACTGGGGAAAAACGACAATCGATGAAGGTGTTTTGCAGGTGGGTAATGGTTCTACGGGATCAATCAATATCTATGATTCAATTGAAAACAATGCAACACTCATTTATAACATCTCAATTGATTATCCGCAGGCAGGTGTAATAACCGGAACAGGTACTGTAATAAAACAGGGCAGCGGAAATCTGATTCTGGGTACAACCAATACTTTTACAGATGATCTTGTTATCTCATCAGGTTCGGTTACACTAGGGGCAGGTGAAACCAGTGGATCTATTACTGCAAATGTAATAAACAACGGCAGCTTTTATATAAACCGAAGCAATGATTATACCTTCAGTTATGATATCAGCGGAACCGGGCAGCTAATAAAATGGGGTGACGGAAAGCTGATTTTGACAGGGAGCAATACATATACCGGTACAACTCAGATCGCAACCGGATCTCTACAGATAGGAAACGGTGGAACTGAGGGAACTGTTTCCGGTGATATTGCAAATAGTCAGATACTGTATTTTAACCGTTCCGATTCATATGTGTATGAGAGTGTAATTTCGGGAACTGGCTCTGTAGTTCAATCTGGTATCGGAATGGTTACTTTGAGTGGAAACAATACCTATTCCGGTGTTACTACAATCAATGATGGAACTCTAAGAATAGGTAATGGCGGCACAACAGGTGCAATCTCCAGTTCGAGTAATATTACAAACAATTCTGCACTTATAATTGATCGTTACGGTTCTTATACTTACAGTGGTGTAATATCCGGAACCGGTACAGTAACAAAATCCGGAGATGGTATATTTACATTATCCAATGATAATACTTATTCAGGAATCACCACTGTATCTGAAGGGACGTTGAATATTACCGGATCCCTTCCGGCACAAAGCAGTGTCAATGTAAACAGTGATGGAGTAATTTCAGGAACAGGAACGGTTAATGGAACTGTTACAGTTTCGGGAGGTACAGTTTCTCCGGGTAATCAAGGTACGGGTACGCTTACAACCGGTTCACTTACTCTTGATAATTCTTCAGTACTCGATTTTGAACTCGGTAATACAAAAGACAGCCTTAAGGTAAACGGCAATCTGGTACTTGACGGCAACCTCAAAATAACAGAAACTGCAGGTTTCGGTGCAGGAACATACACATTGATAAGTTATACAGGGTCATTAACCGACAATGGGATTGAAATTGATGCCGATGCGGGACAATATTCTTATTTGATTGAAGCTGGTGACCAGAAGGTTGTATTAGTTGTTCAGGAACAAAGCGGGTTGCTTCCAATTACTGTAAAAAGTAATACAGGAAGCGGAAGCAGTGATACATGTTTGATTTATACAGATGACTGGTCAGTAGTTTTTGACGAAAGTACTGGAGGGCAAATAAGGTTTTTATCCGATCAACCCGACGCTGGAGGGACAAACCAGGTGGCAAATGTTGATATAAATACCCTTTTTTCTGTTTCATTCGGTGAAAATTCATACAATGTAACTGCAAATCTGGAGCTGGTTGAACTGTCATCATTTCATGCAGTTCTTCATAATAAATATGATCTTTATGGGCTCAGTTTTACCGAGGAGTATACGGTATATGGTTCAGGATTATTTTATGTAAAAGTGATTGCTGTAAACAGTTCAGGGAGCAGCCAGACACAATCTTTGCAGTTTATTTCGTCCCGAAAAAATGACGGTAACTCAATACGGATAACAAAAACCTCAACAGCTTCAACCTGTCCTTATTTGCTGAATGCAGAAAGTTCTGATAATCAGTTTGACATACTTATGGCAATAAAGGAATTATGGACTAATGCAACAGGATTTGTCAGCACATCCGGCAATAACAGTATACTTGGATTTGAAGAATCATCCTGTACTTTTACAAACAATATGTACCGGTCATGGGAATTCATGATTGATTTTTCGAAAAAAACGCTTATTGATACATCGTCAACTACTAACACAATTGCAAACAATTTTATCTGTCCAGATACACTTGAATTTATTACCGGTACTGTGGCAATGGAAAGAGCCTGGGAACATTATTTAAGGGGACACTGGACGCTTGATGATGAAACAGGGGATACTGCAAGGGATTATTCCGGAAATAATCGCCATGCATCGGCAAGTGGAACCTGGACCAGTGGTATGTGGGATGGTGGTTTACAGGTAACAACAGGTGAGCAGATAACCTATCCTGATGACAGGAATTTTGACGGTGTATGGCATTTTACTGTAATGGCCTGGATTAAAACCAGTACCTTAAATGAAAACACTGTTATAATCGGAAAACATAACGGGAGTGATGGATGGAAACTGACCGGAAACAGTTCGGGGAAGGTGGCCTTAACACTTGACAATACGGTTGTAAGCGGAAAAACCGGTGTGGCAGATAATCAGTGGCATCATGTTGCAGCAGCTTTTTCAACAAAAAAGGACACTGTAAAAATATATGTTGATGGAATTGCAGACACGGTTGTGGGTGGTTCTTTTACTGTATCACAAAACATTTCCGGTATTATAATGGGTGGGCAGTATGCGGGAATACTTGATGATATAAGATATTACGATGAGAAAGTATCGGAAAACACTCTTAAAGGCATATATCAACTTGGGTATCGCTCGTCATCGGGACTTTATCAGATTCGTGCCGATAATAACAATACTGTACATTTAATCATGCACGGAGGAACTGTTTCCCGGTATTACCCGATATTTAAAATAGAAAATTACTGGGCTTCATCAAAACCTCAAGCAGGTTGTGTTGTTCTTGATGGAACTGCGCTGACAGAAAATTCCGATTATTATGTTTATTTCAACAGTGTAAAAAAAGAACTTGTTTTGGGGCTTAATAAAATTCTCAACAATGAAGAAGTTGTTCTTTACATAGATGATTCGTACAGTGATGGGTCAAAGCGGGTAAATCCTGTAAGAAAGATGAGCTGGGGTATAGACAAAATCGATTCGAGAGATTATGTATGGGTGAAGAATTTTGAAGGCAGCAGTTTTGGCAGCCCGACATCAAATCAGTGGTATATAAACTGGAATATGGGTACATCCGGTTCGGCTCATCAAAGCCGTGATGGTGAAATATGGTACATGGCAAGTTCTGTTGAAAAAGCTTATACAGAAATCGATACAACATCCTCCAGCCTTATACCGGGCAGTGAATCACAGGCATATCATTCTACAATGGGTGGTATCAATCTTGAAGTAAATTCTGAACATGTAAGAACAACTGAAAATATAAATAATTCTTTTACATATACTATCGAAGAAAGCTCAGCAGTACGTGTAAAATTGAGAATAAATGAAAGAAATGCTTTTATTGGTGAAAATGGCTATGACATTGTTACAAAATGGACACTGTATCCGTCAGGACAGATATTCCGGTACGACAGTATTTATAATTTTACCATGTCACCTTCCCGTATTTATTATGGATGGTTTATGGATGATCAAACAAACGCAACAATACACACTGATAATCAGAATAAACGCGCTGGTGTAATATATTCGGGCGGTTATCCCGATTACGCGGTCGCATGGCTGTCGATGAGAAACGATGGTGGTTATCAGGGAGAACCGTTTGAAAGTGACACATTGCGGATAACCCAAAATGAATACAGGTCAGGATTTGATTTTTACGATGCCTCATTATCCCAGGCATGGAATTCCTCAAATATAGAGATGGCCGTTTATCTTGATTTACAGCATACTGCAATGAGTACTGCTTCGATTGATTCTTTTGGCAACGGTGTTCAACATATTGGAATTAAGGGTAGTGATGCGCTTATAATGTTGAACGGTACAATCAATACGACTACCATGGGTGATTTGAATGAAGACGGATTTAATGAAACAGAAGGTGCTTATATAATAAGTGCCGAAAACAATACTGTTAATTTCAAGCTGCCGGCTGAAATTGACACGTGCAGATTCTATCCGGCTTTCAGAATAACCAATTATTTCGCTTCTTCAAAACCTTTATATGTGATTTTGTATAAAGGAACCGATACTGCCTCCATTCTGGAAGGATATCAGTACAATGCATATCATAATAAGGTGAAACATGAACTTGTCATGCAGATAGACAGTGTATTCTGTGATACTGTCGGTATATATATTTCTGCAGACCAGACATTGGCTGTCAAGATGTCCGGTTTTTGGGGAAATGGGGGAGATGGATGTGATACTCTTTTCTGGAGAACTGAAAGTGAACAGGACAATCTTGGATTTCTGATTTATAGAAGAATTAAACCTCTGTTTTATGATTCAACTCATACAAGTTCAGTTTCGCGAAACAGTTCTGAAATTTCTGATATTGCAAATCTGATAAAAAAAGAGAAGTTAAAAGCTTCTGATACACTATGGACAAAGATAACCGAAAAAATGATTCCCGGATCTCCTTCGGGGGTATCACATGGAACGAGAAACTATAAATATCTGGATTTTGATGTGATAAATAATATTGCCTATGAATACAAACTGGCAGCGATAGATTACAACAGTTCTGTAGAAGAGTTCGGACCTGTTGAATTGATGCCATTTAAAAGAATCCCTGCGGTTTTCAGGTTGCATAATAATTATCCCAATCCGTTCAGAAAAGCCACAGTCATAAAGTTCGAACTTCCGGAAAAAATGCGTATCTCTTTAAATATTTATAACATACAAGGGCGTCTGGTAAAACGTTTGATACATCCGGACAAACCTTTGCAGGCTGTTTATCACCAGGTGCTCTGGGATGGCCTGGACGACAGGGGATGTGTTTTATCAGCGGGTCCGTATATCTATCGTTTATCATCGGAAAAGTATGTGAAAGCAAGAATAATGATAAAGCTGGAATAGCCCGCCCTCCTCCTCGCTATAAAAAAAAATTGATATCAGGTTTTTCTGAATGTTATAATGGGATTACAGTATTCGAATATCAATTTCGAGACAGCAGAAACAGGAACCCGGTCTGCAATCTGAAATATCTGTTTTCCATTTTGATTAATATCTGTAACAGTTTTTATCAGAGTAACTGACAGATTTTGAAACGTAAATATAAAGACATGAACATCATTATATATACTGATAAATTCAGGACAATTTTTTCCAAATATTTAAACTGGAAGGAATCAGAATGCCCCATAAAAATAATGTTCATTCTGAATCTATTGATGAATTTGCAGGAATATCGGGATTTAAGGCGCATTCAGACATTAAAACCAATGCTTTAACGAATAGAGAAGATGGATCAATCCGCAATGATGCGTATGGTTATCACAACCCCGAAATTGGTACAAAGGTTTATATCGGTAAAAAGATAACTGAAGTTCACGAAATAAAATCGAAAAGTCACTATACAGATACTACCCTTAAAGGGGTTTCTATTGATACTGATTTCAAACAGGTACTGCATAAGGAAAATAAACCCGAAGACAGTTTTTTTTCAAATACATCAATTGAAACTGATGAGTTCACTATTGCAAGAAAATCGCATAACCAGGTAAAGGTTGAAGAGGAAACTGGAGATATCCAATCAGCAAATTCAACGCCTTCAAATTATATCCGAAAAGAAAAGCAGGCAACACAAAACCTCTCGGTTGATATTTCATCCGATTTCAGGATAAGGCAATTACCATCAGGAAAAGAACCACTGCAGCTTGGTTCCGGAATAATTTCCGGATTGCTTGGTAGTGGCGGAATGGCAAAAGTTTATAAAATATGGAACGAAAAGCTTGAAGTATTCAGGGCAGTCAAGCTGCTTTCTCCCTCTCATGATAAAGAATCATGGAACCGGTTTTTGACTGAAGCAAAAATTTCGGCAAAACTTAATCATCCAAATATAGTTGAAATCTATTCGATTGGTGAATGGCAGGGATTGCCTTATATGGAAATGGAATTGATAGAGGGAGAAACATTAAGCAGTATTCTCTTCAGATACAAATCCTTGCCGTCATTTTTGTGTTCAGCAATAGCTGTTCTTGTATCTCGTGCACTTGCTTATGCACATGTCCAGCAAATCCTGATTTATGGAAAGAAATATACTGGTATCATCCATCGTGATTTAAAACCTTCAAATGTTATGATCGGAAAAAGTGGAGCTGTAAAATTGATGGATTTTGGAGTTGCCCGACCGATAGAAACCGGTTTCCATACTGTCAATACCGACAGTATTGTAGGCACAATGCATTATTTTTCGCCGGAGCAGATTAATGGGTATCCTGTAGATCCTTTATCAGATATTTATTCATTTGGTGCTGTACTTTACGAAATGATATGCGGTGCCAATCCTTTCCCATACAAAAGAATGGGTGATCTGGTACAGGCAAAACTAAAAAACAGTTATAAACGTCTCGAAAATTTTGATGCGCATTTTCACCCAGCTCTGGCATCAGCCGCACAGGTATGTTTACGTACCGACAAAAATGCCAGGTTCACAAGCTCGGTTGTACTTCGTGATCATCTTGAAAAGATTCATAAAACTTTCAATATTGGCTCTCCAGAGGAAGTAATTAAAAACTTCTTCCGAAATCCTCAGAAAATGTATGAAGAAGCATTGCAGAGAAGATTTTTTCAGGGCCAAAACAGCAATGAAGATTTCGTAAAAATGATGAAGGAAAAAAAGCATGACAACAATAGTGGTGAAACTGCCAAACTGTCAGATCAGTTAATAAATGATATCGAATCAGGTAAACCTGATGACATATTTATAACAAACAGAAACAGGAAAAGGAAGAATCTGCTGCTTGCTGTTTTTGCAATAGTAATTACTGTAATTGGCGTCTTAATGATGATCAGACATAGTCATTTTTTTTCATATCAAGACCTGTATAAACATCTTGATGACTATAATTACAATAAAAGTGAATTGAAAACAATGGATTCGAGAGGAACGTCGCAATGATAGTCGGGAAAAAACTGAAAGAGCTGCCGATAAGTGTCAGTGTTGATCCGGAAAAGTGTGTAAATTGCCATGCATGTATAACAGCATGCCCGGTTAAATATTGCAATGATGGCAGCGGCGATTATGTGAGTGTGAACCCGTACATGTGTATAGGATGCGGTAACTGTATAAGGAAATGTACACATGGAGCCCGTATCTGGGTTGATGACTTTGATCGTTTCATGGAAGACCTTGCGGCTGGTGAAAAAATACTGGCAATTGTTGCTCCATCTGTGGTAGCCAATTTTCCTTCGGAGTATTTGAATTTCAATGGATGGCTCATGAGTATTGGTGTACAGGCTGTATTTGATGTAAGTTTTGGCGCTGAATTAACTGTTAAATCTTATATAGAATATCTCCATAGTAAAAATGGAACCGAACCGGTTATTTCACAGCCCTGTCCGGCTATAGTGACATATATTCAATTATACTTGCCGGAACTTATTCCATACCTTGCGCCAATAGACAGTCCCATGCTTCATACCATGAAAATGATAAAGAAGTATTATCCACAATTAGCTGATTATAAAATCGCTGCAATTTCACCTTGTCTTGCTAAAAAACGGGAGTTTCATGAAGCCGGTATTGGTGATTACAATGTTGGGTTTGTATCTGTACTGAATTATATTGAGAATCACAATGTTGATTTGCTGCAGTATCCTGCCGAAAATTTCAGTAATCCACCAGCCGAAAGAGCGGTGGGGTTTTCCAGTCCGGGGGGATTGTTAAAAACAGCAGAAAGATGGATTCCGGGGATTTCTGACAGTGCGCGAAAAATCGAAGGTATTGAAAATATCTATCCGTATCTGGATATGCTTCAGCAGTCAATTTCAAGAGGCACTGCACCACTTCTGATCGATTGTCTTAACTGTGAACGCGGATGCAATGGTGGTCCTTTAACTGCTACAGAGCATTTACCTCTCGATGATATCGAAAGAGCAGTTTCGCGTCGTTCCAATGAGGCAATTACATCATACAGCCAAAGCGATGAAAATTTTGATGTTGATATTGCAAAAAACCGTATTAATGATATGCTTGATGGTTTCTGGGAAGAAAATCTGTATCGAAGAAATTATAGTGACCTGAGTATTAATAACAGAATTATCATTCCATCACAGGATGAGCTAAAGAAAATTTATAAAATGATGCGAAAAAATTGTGATGCAGATTTCTATAATTGCAGTTCTTGTGGTTATAGTACATGCGAAAATATGGCTATAGCAATCTATAACGGTCTTAATCGTCCGGAAAACTGCCATTTTTATCTTTCTGAAGAAGCTGCCGCAAAAAATGCTTCAATATCCGAAAATGAAAAACGTCTTCGAACTATCCTTTCAACAACATCTGCCGGGTTTTGTCTGGCTGATGAGGAGTTCAAACTTATTGTAGTTAACTCTTCATTCTGTAATTGCGTCGGAATGGAACGTGAAAAGCTGATAGGTTCTACTTTCCTCAAAAAGCAATTCGAAAGGTGCACAA
>JAAYEB010000426.1 GCA_012728995.1 Fibrobacter sp.
AAACAATGAAAAGAAACGTGCAGAATACAACAACTGTCTTTTTCATAAGACTCCTTTAAATGGTGTGTGTTAATGTAAAGAAAAATGTTATTCCTTTCAAGAATATACACCATCTGCTATCACTATTTAATATCGGTTAAAATAACTCAATTGTTCACTCGTGTGGAAATAATGCTCACCATGTTCTAATACTTCTAAGCTGCAATGAAACCGGTTAACAAATTCAGAAATGACGGCGATTGCTGTTAATTATAAACTATATTCATTATTATGGAAAAATGAGCGCTTTGGCTTAAAAACCGCTTATATTTTCCATCCAGTTGGCAGCATTCGAAAGGAGAATCATGAAAAAACGTTTCGCCATTCAAGCATCGGATCTGTTGGTTCCGGCGCTGTTTTTTTTAATATCAATTATCGGGATGGTTGCAATATGGGGTTTTTCACTTTATCAGCAGTCCGGGTACGCCTATGCTCCCAATGTGCTGCTGTTTAGGCAGGGAGTACAGACCATGCTAGGTATACTGCTTGCCCTAACTCTGGTCCGCCTGAATATTGATTATCGCAAATTCGCAATTCCGTGTGCCATTGCAGCTGTGTCTCTGTTAATACTGGCATTATTGTTTCCTGTTTACAGGAGCGATTTCAGGCAATGGACGGGTTTTTACATAATAACCATTCATTCGGGAACAGTAAGCATTCTTCTGCTTCTGCCGCTAATTGTCAAGTTACTCAGTAAAGTTCATAATGAGTGCAAAGGATGGGGCCGGGTATGGACACTGGTGGCGGTTGTCATTGCGGTTAACATACTGTTGCTGTTGCAGCCCGACACCGCGGTTTTGGCCGCATTCAATATAATGGTGCTGTTTCTGGTGCTGGTTTCAGAAATGCCAATTGCCAGGAAGGCTGTTGTCGGTGCGTTTCTGGTGGCGTGTGGCATAACTGCATTCGGATTTCTGGCCAAGTTCAACAACGAGTACAACAATGTCGTTTTCAAAAAAAACAGTAACAAACCGGTACTGGAAACCGTGTGGCCCGAATCACCCGGTTTCCGCGTTCGCTCTGCGAAAGAAGACCTGAGTGAAGGCGGTATTCTGGGTAAAGGGCTTAGCGCTTATCGCAATACGACTGAAAGGAGATACTCCAAGATCATTACAGACAGTTCAGTATTTCAGATAATCGCTCGTGAATTTGGTATCGCAGGACTTGCATTTGTTATAAGCATGTTTATGGTTGCTTTTTTTCTTATGGGAAGAGGGACCCTGAGCATTTCGGACCGGTTCAGCAGGTTTACGGCGCAGGGAGTGCTGGTTATACTCGTTTTTGCATTTGTAGTTAATTTGCTTAAAACATTCGGTATTGTGAGGCTGGCTCCGTTTTATCAGACACCGTTTCTTGGTTACGGTAGAAGCTGGACATACTTTTACTGGCTGTGTACAGGAGTGTATCTGCAGATGCGGATTTAATGTTGCAACGAAGGACTGCAAAAAAGTTGATACAGTGCGCGACTGAGCTGGTTGTTTTTAAACCAATATAATACTAAAATTGAATTACAAGCTGGTTTTTGATACCAATTTCAAGAAAATAGTTGTATTACAAATTCTATATAAACCAGACTTATCGGGTATTCTCTGCGAAAACCGGTGATCTGGATATTTTGGTTGTAAGGAGTTATTTGATTTGCAATGGAGGGTGTATGACAAAATTTATGATTTATATCATGCTTGTAGTCGCTTTTTTTAAGGGTGAAAGTGTTTGTAAAAATCCAACCATTAAATTTGCCATTGAAACAGAATTCAAAGGTGTCAAACAGTTTTCTGAAGGGTTGGCTGCTGTTCAGATTGGTATAGATTCTGAAGGTTGGGAAGAGTGGGTTTATATTGATAAAAAAGGGAAACGGATTTCAAAAAGGGTCTTTTCAAGCGCAGAAGATTTCAGGGATGGTCTTGCCTTGGTTGGAAAAAAGGATGGTACATATGAGTTTGTTGACAAATCGGGCAAAACGGTACCTTCTTCTGGTTCTCCAACGGATAATTTCAGTGAGGGACTTGCAGCGGCGAGTCTACTCGGTAAAGGTGGCGGTTATATAGATGGAAAAGGCAAGTGGGTTATACCACCTGGCCACATTGGAAAGAAAATCAGTTTTGCCAAACCATTTCGTGAGGGATTTGCCGCTGTAACAATAGGAGAAGGCTTGGATTCTTACGGGTTGTTCCTTAACAAAAAAGGGGAATCTGTTTTTGAAGCCATTTATCAATCTGTCGGCTCATTTAACAACGGATTAGCACCCGTAAAAGATTGTGGTACGTGGGGATACATCGACAGAAACGGAAAAATGAAAATAAAACCGCAGTTTTTTACAGCGGCAGAATTCTGTGAGGGACTTGCTGTAGTGCATCCTCAATCGCATAATAAATTTGCAGTAATTGATACTACCGGGAAAATAATCATGGAAGGTGAAGGTGCACAATTTAAACCATATTCAGGTGGAATGTTAGCGACGAATCAGGGATACTTCGATAAAAAAGGCAAGCTGGTCATTTCTTCCTATTTTGATAGGCGTGGGTCATTTTTCGATGATATAGCTTCTGTAAAGCTTAATAATAAATGGGGATTTATTGCGTTGGATGGAGAATGGTTGATTCAACCTTTTTTTGATGATGCCACAGATTTTTCAGAGGAAATGGTTGGGGTTTGTATTGGTGATAAATGGGGATTCATTTCAAAATCATCGCTGATAGAGGGAAAAAAAACATTCCAGTCTCAAATATCTGACAAACCCGCTCAGGGTGATATTGTCAGGGCAATAGAGCAGAATGTACTTGAAAAGGTAAAAACACTGATAAGTGATGGTGTAGATGTGAGTAAGGTAAGCGGTTGTCAGACACCCCTGAGTGCTGCAACTATTAAAGGCAATATTGAAGTAATAAAATTATTACTTGAGGCAAATGCTGATTTGGAGATTCCAGACTGTTATGGAAATACTCCTTTGCAGCGGGCTGCGTTTGATAACAAATTCGATATTGCTTTACTGTTTATTCAAAAGGGTGCAAATGTTAACACTGTAAACTACAACGGCGAAACACCTCTGCTTTCTGCTGCCTGGAATGGAAATATGGAACTTGTTCGTTTGTTATTGGATCATAGTGCTAAAGTAAACGTTTCCAACAATGGCGGTATGACACCGTTAGAGAATGCGGAACGAAACGGGCATTATGAGATAATGGAGTTACTTTCTGACTATTCTGAAAAAGAGTAAAGTGGGTATAACTTGGAGTATACTTAATTTTGCCGATTTTTTGAAGGTTCAGACATCGAATGAAGGGAAATAAAAATGACACACGCACAATGTGGGACATTTATTGGGATATTGCTTGGATTAATGATCGTTTCCTGCGAGAAATCGGGAAAAAATTACAATATTCTTAAAGAAGAATATAAAAATGCAGGAGTGAATTTTATTGTTACTGATACTGGTAACCGAGATGCAAAAAACAGTAAAGGTGCTATTCAAAAAAGATATAATGTTGATGACGTAAAAACAATGCTTCACAATTTATATACTCTTAATAATATTGAAAATATTTCAAAGTATAGTAACTTATGTAAATATATAGAAGAAAGAATGACGAATAATTTTCAGTCAGTTAACTTGAGGGAAGTTATCAGGCATTTAGGTGTGACTAAACTTGTTATGGAGTCTTATTATCAAATGTCGCCTGATATGCTGCTAAGTATACTTGACATAGGTGCTGTCGTGAAATTATCGGATGAAGTTATTCATAGTATGGTTGTTACCGTAGATGATCTTGAGTCTAAAAAGATACGATACGATGTTGATGGAGTGAAAGCATCCTGTAGTATTTGTGTTAAAAGCTATCAAAACGAAGATGACAATACACCACCAATAAAAGAACAGACTTTTACGCTTGACATCAAAATCGGAGCTTATGGAGAAAAGGATATCAGAGACATCAGAAAAGTAAAATGTGACAACCTGATTGATGCAGATGAATTGTCAATTTTTTTAGTAACAAAAAACGATAAACCAACCCCATTATTCCTTAAAACGTTTGATTGTTTGTATCGTATGGATGTTCTAAATGGATTACTGGAAGATTACGAAAAACGTCATGTTGAAACTGCCAATAAATATGATAATGAAAAACAAAAATTATTAAAAAGTCTCATATCTGAAATGTCAAGTAAGAATTTGATATCAGTTGAAAAAAAGGTTAACCGTCTTTTTGGTCAGGAAAAACATAATCTAATGTTAGCCCATATTATGTTGGATGCATTAGCTTTTTTCCATTATCAGGTTTATGAAAAAAATAGCGAGAGAGAACTCTCCGAAATATCCAAGAAGATCCGTATCGGGCTATCCGATTTCGATGACAAAAATCAAAGAAAAACTTTACCGGTTGAAGTTATTGATTTGTTATATTCGGCTGATAGTTTAAATAGAAATTACCGGGAAGCAGGTGAAGTGATAAAGACCAATATCAAGATGGAACAAATGATGTTGGACGTGTCAGATAGATTGTGATTTTAATTGGTTTACATAAAGTTGTTGGATGACAATAATGCGGTTGTCCTGATTCCAGTCTTACTAGTTTACATGCTTGACCAACTAAGGAGTTTGATTTTGGCTGATTGCAGCTATTCTACGGTTGAAGGATAACTCAGAAAACCATAGCCAGAGCTTCCGTTGTTGCATAACGATTCTAAATTTGAGCAAAGTTGGTAAAGATAAATAAAACTGGATCTTTGTTGTTATGTCAATTAGTATGCCCTTAGCCTTCACTATTGCACTTACATACAGTATTGCAACTGCATAAAGCTGTCAGATGATACTATTCTCCTCCACTTCAACAGTGGAAAACAGGTTTAAATAATTTACTCCCTATTTTTGTCAAAAAATAACACGTAATTGAACCTATGATATTGTATGGAATGGATAATCCTACTATCAACCAACCTGTTTTAAGTCCCCATTCAAAACCAAGTTCTGCCATTTTACCGACCCAATTTGGTGGGAAATAACCTGCTTTCATATCGTAATAATGCCAAAGCATACCTCCAAAGGGTGAGCTTGCGAAAACTGTCAAAACTATTATTGCAATAGTCAGAAATATTTGTTTTACCAGGTTCTGTTTTGAAAACGTGTCAGCTAGTACGGTCGCGATAATTCCGTAGAAAAAACAGGGGATAGTTATAAATGCTACCGGATGTTTGAATTGTACCCGAATTGGTGGACACACCTATTACCAAAATATTTTTATTCATGGAGGGTGTGTTCATGTCCAAGAAAACAAGAAAGAAATATGATGCTTCCTTTAAACGGGAGGCGGTCCGCAT
>JAAYEB010000058.1 GCA_012728995.1 Fibrobacter sp.
GGAGCAATGTCGGAAATTGTCAACAATGCGCCCGACAGTTTCAGTTCATTTGTAGCATCTGTCATGCAGGGATCAACAGAAACTACATTTTATGTGCTTGCAGTTTATTTTGGGGCAATTGGAATCAAAAAAAGCCGCCATGCTCTTCCTGCCGCGCTCATTGCTGATGCAACCGGAATACTGGCAGCAGTAACAATAAGCAGAATCATGTTTTAAAGGATATCAATCATGAATTATAATTCGCATGAAATCAAGATTCATCAATGGATAAAAAGTCTTTCGAAATCCGGCTGTACCATAAATAATATTAAAACGATAAAAGAGATCCGCAAAAAAAACAACGAACTTCTTTTTTCTCTTCTTGATACAGATGTCGTGTCTCCGGATGGAAACAGACTTCCAAATATTGTTTTTATCAGGGGACACGCCTGTGTGATTGTCACACTGTTAAAAAACAGGGACACACACGACAAAAAGTTTCTGATGATACGTCAATGGCGTATCGGAAATGGCCATTATAGTCTGGAATTTCCGGCCGGAATGCTTGATGAACATGTTGATGATCCTGTTGGAGTGGCGATCCGGGAACTCGAGGAAGAAACCGGTCTGAAAGCATCAAGAGATGAAATTTTTGCTCTTACGGAAAACATCCTTTACAGTTCTGCCGGCGCGTCGGATGAAGGGATCTATTACTACGGATGCATAAAAGAGCTGGATTCTGAAACGTTTTCCTCTTTTGACAAAAGGTCTGGCGGTAATCCCGGCGAACATGAACATATTACGGTAGAACTGCTCAGCCGTAAAGATGCTGAACCTGCGACAACATCACTTCAGGCAAGACTTGGATTCTTTCTTTTTGAACAGAAGATGAACGAAATGAATTTATAAATATATGAGGAATCATGATATCTTATTGTGTTCACCTGACACACAAACCTGACAATGGGTCGTTTATGCATGTCCCGAATGTCCGCCGATAAAACTCTCCACTGCTGGAAACAAGACTAACGGTAGGACATAATAGCAACTCATCAGATTTTATGCTTTCGGAAGTTCAATTACGAATTTGGCCCCTTTTCGAGCGACATGCGAGTTTGCATCTGTTACGGAAATCTTACCGCCATGATCGCGAATGATTCGGTATGAGACGTATAAGCCGATGCCGGTTCCGCTCTCCTTGCCATATGTTACCCCGAACATGAAAAGCGAATGCCTGATCTTTTTGGGAATACCTGGTCCATTATCGCTGACCGCCAGAAACGACATCCTATCGTTCTCACTGATTTGAATGCGAATTTCCGGTTTGTCAAATCCATTCAGGGCTTCTTCTGCATTCCTGAGCAAATTCCATATGACTCTTTCGAGAAATGCCGGATCGATCATCGCTCGCAAACGGGTTGCATACTCGATTTTGACATCTGTTTTCAGGTGCATGGAACCAACAACATGTTCTACCAACTCAGACAGATCAGTTTCTCGTTTATTAATATTGGGGACAGCTTGTTCATTTGCTATCATGCGAATTTCACCAAGGAGGGATGCTATTCTTGAGGCGCTTTTCTTGATGCGACCTGCATACTCCGCAAGTTCTTCACGTGACGACTCTGTTGCTATCAGTTCAGCAAATCCGGATATTCCAGCAAGGGGATTTGTAATGTCATGAAGAATGTTTGCCGCTTCACGTCCGATGAATGATAACCGGCGCGATTCAACAATCCTGTGGCGATACGACTCGATACTCAACCCATATAGATATCCGACGACTGTCCCGAGAAGGGTAAATGCTATCGCAGTAGGAATGTGGGAATATGAAAATGCTGCTGCAACAGCAGCACTGGTTCTTCTCCAATGGAGGCGCGGTGCTTCATCCGGATGAATGAAGAATAACTCTTCAAGCCCCATAACCAGAGGATGAATCAATAAAAACCCGAGTATTCCGCCAAAAAGAGCGGCTTTTAAGGGATATGAAGAGAAAATTTTCTGAGTAATTGAGTGCTCCTCACAATGAAACGGTTGTTCAAAAGCATCCCGATTTAAAGGCATGTTTTTTGCATGTTCTACAAATGAATATTATGAAATTGCAATAAATAGGCCAATTGCGTTCTTAAAAGAAATTAAAATCGCAGTACAGTTAACCTAACTATAAAAGGAAATTTAAATTGAAAGATCACGATCAAAAGCATATGCACCAACAAATGCCAATTAATGATCCGATGCATACAAATGCAACCGAAGAACATGAAATTGGGCGGGAACACCATGGAAGGCACCATGGGCATAACATAGCTGATTTCAAGCTTAGGTTCTGGGTTTCGCTCGTTGTTACCATACCGATTCTCCTTCTTTCTCCGCTCATTCAGAATGTTTTTGGAGTTCGTGATATACTCACATTCACTGGTGACCTTTTTGTGCTCTGGGCGTTATCGACGTTTGTCTACTTCTACGGAGGCTGGCCTTTTCTGAAAGGTCTTGCATCGGAACTCCGTGACCGGCGACCTGGTATGATGACCCTGATCGGACTAGCCATATCAGTAGCATATATATACAGCAGCATTGTCGTGTTCGGTGTTTCAGGTGAGATCTTTTTCTGGGAACTTGCAACGCTTATCGATGTGATGCTGCTGGGACACTGGATTGAAATGAAAACAGTCGCCGGAGCATCACAGGCAGTTGAATCACTGGTGAAGCTGCTTCCATCTGAAGCTCATAGAATCAGGAATGGTAATACAGAAGATGTCACTCTCCAGCAGATACAATCAGGCGACACGGTTCTGGTCAAGCCGGGTGAAAAAATTCCTGCAGATGGACATATCATTGATGGTGAATCGTCAGTCAATGAGGCCATGGTCACCGGAGAGTCACTACCAGTTCACAAAAAAAGAGATATGAAAGTAATTGGCGGGTCGATGAACGGGGAAGGTTCCATTACCGTTGTCGTCGACAAGACTGGGGCAGATTCGTTTCTTTCAAAAGTGATAAAACTCGTAAGAGAAGCACAGCAAGCTCGCTCACGGACTCAGGATCTCGCGGACAGAGCAGCAGTATGGCTAACCGGAATAGCAATTGGTGGTGGCGCGATCACCATCGCAGTCTGGTTATTGGTGCTTGGACAAAACTTCGAGTTTGCGCTTGAGAGAACTGTGACCGTGATGGTCATTGCCTGCCCCCATGCGCTGGGTCTGGCCATACCCTTGGTAGTAGCTATGTCGACAGCCCTTTCTGCTACGAATGGCCTGCTTGTCAAGAAGCGGTCGGCATTCGAGACTGCCAGAAACATTCAGGCTATGCTCTTCGATAAAACCGGCACCCTGACCCTGGGGAAATTCGGTGTCAGTGATGTTGTGGCATTCGGAAACGATTACAATAAAGATAAAATTCTCACCTATGCGGCTTCGGTAGAAGCACATTCCGAGCACCCGATAGCAAAAGGTATCGTTGAATCGGCAGGCCACACCTTGGTAATCAAGGATTTCAAGTCGATTACCGGCAAAGGTGCACAGGGAACTGTCGAAAGTCATGATATCAAAGTTGTCAGCCCCGGCTATCTTCGTGAAAACAGTGTCGTGGCAAATGAACGAATAACCGCCTCGCTTCGGGAAAGCGGCAAAACAATCGTTTATGTTATGATTGATGGCACCGTGCAGGGTGCGGTTGCACTGTCCGATATAATCAGGCCCGAGTCAAAAGATGCGGTGCGTAGACTCAAGGAGATGGGAATTATCACCATGATGATCACTGGTGATAACCGCAGGGTCGCCGATTGGGTGGCAAAGGAAATAGGTCTTGATGAATACTTCGCGGAGGTGCTTCCACATGAAAAAGTGGCAAAAGTAAAAGAAGTACAAGCTCGCGGGTTGATTACCGCAATGACCGGGGACGGCATAAATGATGCTCCGGCTCTGGCCCAGGCCGATGTAGGAATAGCAATTGGTGCGGGTACCGACATCGCGGCGGAGACTGCCGATATCATTCTTGTCAAAAGCAATCCGGAAGATGTGGTTGCAATGATCGGGCTGGCAAAAGCAACATATCAAAAAATGGTACAGAACCTTTGGTGGGCAACAGGCTACAACGCCATTGCTATCCCCCTTGCTGCCGGTGTGCTTTACTCTTGGGGAATCGTGTTCAGTCCGGCACTGGGAGCGGCATTTATGTCGTTGAGTACGATGATCGTAGCAATCAATGCGAGGCTTTTGCGATTTTCGATATCTTCTGGTCCGCCAACGAATTTATCGGCACCGGAGTGATATTACACTTTAGTAAGGAGTAAGTGTGCACTGGTATGATCATATGAATTGGGGGTGGGGAGGTGGCCTGATGATGATCTTATGGATTCTGGTAATTGCTGCCTTGATTTTCTGGATTGTTCGTGCTATACAGAGAAACGGTAATCAGCAATATCAACCTGAATCGGCAATAGATATTTTAAAAAAACGCTATGCACGAGGCGAAATATCAAAGGAAGAATTTGAAGAACGGAAAAAAAACCTGCTATGAATCATAGCTAAAACGTAAAGGATCTATCATGAAGTATTTCTTCTCCAAAACAGTTGACACATGTTTTGATTCAACCGAAGAAAAGGTGCGTGAACTGCTGAAAACAAGGTTTTGGTGTTCTCACAGAAGTCGATATACAGGTGATTCTCAATAAAAAGCTGGATGTCGGTTTTCGACAATATAAAATCCTTGGACACATGCAATCCGCCATTCGCTCATAAGGCATTGCTTGCTGAGGATAAAATCGGGTTGATGCTCCCTTGCAATGCAGTCATACAGGAAGTTAAGGGCGGGCATTCCGAAGTGGCTGCGATTGATCCGGTTACAAGTATGGCGGTGGTTGAGAAAGAAAACCTGAAAGCCATTGCCATGCAGATACGTGAAAAACTTCAGAAAGTGATTGAGTCACTTTAAACGCAGAGCCAAACTCTTATGGCAGAGAAACTCACCACTCAGGAAAAATACAATCGTAATGCACGCCATTACGATCTGATGGAGTTGTTCCCGGAATCCCTGTTCTTCAACAGATTTCGCAGGGAACTTTTTTCCAAAGTCAAGGGCAATAAGATTATCGAAGTCGGTGTGGGTACCGGAAAGAACATTCCTTTTTATCCTCCCGGAAAAAAGATTATAGCAATAGATTTTAGTGAAGAAATGCTCAAGCGTGCTCGTACACAAGCGGAAAAACTGCATGTGAATGTTGATTTCCGTCTTATGGACATCGAGTCGCTTCAATTCGAATCTCAACAGTTCGATGCAGTTTTAGCCACCTTCGTTTTCTGCTCTGTTCCAGACCCAATTAAAGGTCTTAAGGAGACAAGAAGAGTGCTTAAGCCGGAAGGCAAATTCTATGCGCTTGAACATGTGCGGCCAAAAAAACCTTTTCTGGGATGGTTTTTTGATCGTATTGCTCCCCTGGTTGCCGCTCAGACTGGTGTTTGCATCAACAGAAATACGGTTGCCAACATTCGCAACGCCGGGTTTCATATCGAATTGGAAAAAGATCTGATCCTCGATATTTTCAAGATGATTATTGCATTTCCAGATTGAGGGAATCAAAGATATCAGTGGTTTGACTCGGCACACCTCCATGGGGTACGAAAGCTGTGGTTTTAGAATACGGCCACATGCCGATTTTTTCAGAATCCCGAGAAAAGTGCTTTTGGGGAAAAGGGTGTTAGCAATGCTTCATTTATTAAAATTTTTTAAGTATTATTTATTAATGTGCATCACTCCAGTTCTTCCCTATTGATGCATCAACACGAAGAGGAACGCTGAGTTTATAAGCATTACTCATTTTCTCAACAACATGTTCTTTGACCAGCTCTGCATCATTTTCGGGCACTTCAAACACCAGTTCATCATGAACCTGTAAAACCATTTTCGCACTGCTGCAAATGTCGGGCAATTCTTTATGGATCTCAATCATTGCCAATTTGATGATATCAGCAGCAGATCCCTGAACAGGGGTATTTATTGCAGTCCTCTCGGCAGCTTCACGAACATTCCTGTTCTTTGCATTGATTTCCGAAAGATATCTTCGCCGTCCAAGAAGTGTTTCGGTATATCCTGATTCACGTGCACTTGAGATTGCATTTTCCATATATTTTTTAATTGTCGGAAACTGCTGAAAATATGTTTCAATAAACGTACGCGCTTCATTAAACGAAATATGCAACTGACGAGACAAATTTATCGGCCCCATCCCGTACATAAGTCCGAAATTAATCGTCTTTGCAGCACGTCGCATTTCAGTTGTAACCATCCCGGGGAAAACACCATAAATTGCAGACGCAGTGAGAGCATGTATATCTTCATCCTTTAAAAATGCGTCAATCAGAAATTTGTCATTCGAAAGATGGGCAAGAATGCGCAGTTCGATTTGTGAATAGTCAGCCGCTATCAGGACATTGTTTTGATCAGCAATAAACGCTTCCCTTATACGTTTGCCACTTTCTGTACGAATGGGAATATTCTGAAGATTGGGGTTGGTACTTGACAATCGTCCTGTTACTGTAACAGTCTGGTTAAATGAGGCGTGTATTCTTTTACTTTCCTGAAGTACCTGTATTGGAAGAGCGTCGATATAAGTTGACAACAGTTTCTGGCTCTCACGATACTCCAGGATTTTGCCGACTATTTCATAATCAGGAGCGAGCCTTTCCAGAACCTCTACCCCTGTTGACAAATTTCCATTTTTTGTCTTTTTGACAGCAGGCAGATTCAATTTTTCAAACAGTATGTTTCCTGTCTGTTTTGGAGAGTTCAGATTAAATTCTTCCCCTGCTATTTCATAAATTTCATTTTTTAACTGCTCACATTCTGAACCATACAGCATTGAAAGCGTTTTTAACAGATCAATATCAATAAGAATACCGTTCCATTCAAGATCACCCAATACAGCCACAAGAGGCATTTCTATAGTCTTGAAAAGATCGCTGCAATTGTAATCAGTAAGCTGTGGTTCCAGTTTCTCTTTTAAAGCAAGTGTCGCACATACAGTTTCTGCAGCATACATTGCAGCACTATCAACCGGAAGCTGATCAAATGTTAAAGAATGTTTTGGGCCTGTGAGTTTTGTTAAAGGCGTAATCTCTTTTTTAAGCCATTGTGATACAAGGATATCAAGATCATAGTTACGTTTTCCGGAATCAATCAGATATGCAGCTATCATTGTATCAAAATCTATCCCCTGCAAATTGATTCCGTAATTCCTGAAGATCTGATAATCATACTTGAGGTTCTGTCCAGATTTTCTGATCTGTGGAGATTCAAGTACACTTTTGAGCTCTTTTAAAACATATCCACATTCCAGTCCGTTAAAGTCCTTATGACCAACTGGTATATAAAAAGCCTCTGTTTCATCAAGTGCAATTGAAATTCCTGCAAGTTTTGCTTTCCGTGCCAATAAACTGTTGGTCTGTGTATCAATAGCCAGAGACCCATTCTCTTTTATTTTCTCTATAAGCAACTGAAGTTCCCTGGTTGTAGAGACAACCGAGACGGTTGCAGAAAATTTTGGTGCTCCACCGAATATCGGGTTATTTATCAGTGAAGAAAACTCCAGTTTACTGAAAAACTCGATGATTTTTTCTTTGTGAAATGGCTTTCGAATAAAATCACCGATATCTATTTCAACACCATTCTCTTCTTTCAATGTTGCAAGCATTTTGCTAAGAGACAGCAGTTCCCTGTTCTGCTCAATTTTCTGAATCAGTTTGGGTACTTGTAAAACACCTGGATTATCCAGAATTTTTTCAACACTTTCTCCTGTTTCAAGAATTTTCAGAGCTGTCTTTGGACCAACTCCTGGTACACCAGGGATATTATCCGAAGCATCCCCGATCAGGGCAAGATAATCAACAATTTTATCCGGCCCGACTCCCATTTTCTTTATTACCTCGTCCACTCCGATTTTTTCCAAAGTTCCGGTTCCTTCTGGTGCGAGCATTGTTACCTTGGGTCCTACAAGCTGCATCAGATCTTTATCTCTGGTAACGAGGAATACGTCAAAATCGCTGGCAAGAGCCTTTTTTGTGAGGATTGCTATCAGATCATCTGCTTCATAGCCATCCTGAATCAAAACCGGAATATTAAAAACATCAATCAATTCACGGATCAAAGGTATCTGGCTCTTCAAATCATCAGGCATCTCCTTACGGTTAGCCTTATACTGCTGATACATTTCGTGTCTGAAAGTAGGCTTGCTGCTATCAAGAACAACTGCCAGATATGGACATGAATAGCTTTCAATCAAACGGATAATATAGTTTGCAAATCCAAATACGGCACTGGTTGGTCTACCACTTGAATCACTGAGTGGATTTCTTATAAAAGCATAGTACGAACGATATACCAATGCATGTCCATCTACAATAAACAGCTTCTTTTCGTGCATTAAATTCCCCGAGATCCAAATTTACCCGATACATACGCAATAAATCACAAGTTTCTGAGAAATATATGTTCCGGAGTCTGGTAATCAATGAAGAATGTACCTTTGGTCCTTCACTGTGGTTACTCAAAATGATCCAGTTTTACCGTCTACAACGGCAAAATACTCAAAACATGTAACTGAATAATACGGATAACCAATAATAAAAAGAACCTCACATCTCATTTTTGTCCAAAATCGTTTTCTTACACAACTTGCCTGTTTAAATCTTTCAGGACTACATTTCCACTGCCGCGTAACCTGGCAGACTTTTTTTTTAAACTGTTTGCCTCAACAAAATCTGTTCAGGCTTATTTTTTAACACTTTTACCCTGCTGATGCGGTCTGGTATGAATGTACAAAGATTTATTTCGGAACAGGTTTGATTGCATAGAAATTCGACTATCATTTCTCATATTCTTGCAATCAAAACTGTTCCTAGCTATATTAAATTATTAATAATGTAATGCTAATTTATAATTCTCATAAACACGTTTTTCAGCAAATCACTTAAGGGATAAAAATTATGGGAAAAGAACTGTTTGAAGGCCGGTTACTGCTTAAACGATTTTTTAAAGACTATCTGATTAAAATTTTTGATGATGGTAAAGAAACCCGTTCTTTTCTGCCTTTCAGGAACAAACAACGAGAACAGGATTCTTACAGCCCCAAGATTATTCTTTTCAGTGGTGAAAATGGACTTGGAAAAAGTTCGGCATTAAATGTCTGCATTGAATCAGCAAAAGGGTTCGCTGATGAGCAGAAGAAATCGGTTACCGGGATTGTTATAGATTGGGACAACTGGTATCTAAAAAAGGGATTTGTTCCTTTAACAGTTCGTGAATTAACAGACTCGCTTTTTGAAATTTTTTCTGAAAAACGATATGGCATTTCCAGTTATTTTTCATCTTATAAAAATTTAAGCGATAAATTAAAAAAGATTTCAAAGCACATTGAAGAGCTTAAGAGTGATGAATGGCCAAGAGAATCACAGGATATTACATCCGAGAATGAACCCGAAGAGTTTAAACTGTGGCTTCAGAAAAAATTAAAAAAACAGGATCTGGATTCTTTCGAAAAATCGGAATCCCAATTAACAAACATCCTTATTCAAGGCCTGAAAGACTGTTCTTGTGATTCAGTGGTTATTCTTTCTGTAGATAATTACGATTACCTTTCTCCGGAACTTGATGAATGGTTCAGAACTGCATTCCTTTCACAAATCTGTAATGATGACACGAAGATCATATCAATTATCTCCGGTAACAACCAGTTGCCAAGAGGATTCAGAAATGTTTTCCCTGAAGATTTGTTGTACATTGTTAACTTTTCCGACATAACACTTACCAGGATCGAAATTGCACATTTAGCCCGGAAAATGAGTCTTACATTATCTGAAAGTCAGATCGGGGAAATTGAACAGTATACAGCCGGAATTCCTATTGTTGTCAGGGATGTTTTCAATTACCTGAAAGCCGGTAAAAACCTCAACGATATTATAGATAATTCTTTATCTGAAGTATGGAACATCCAGGTGCTTTCTGAGGGTATCCTGAACCGGTTGCTGTCTTTGCCGGAAGACCCGTCTATCAAGGACAAGATATTTCATCTGGCAATGCTCAAAAGGCATAACCCGGAAGTTCTTCAGGAATTATGGTATGTTAAATCTGCCGAGCTCAAGAAAATCCTTAACGACATGTCCAGAAAATTCGCATTTATTGAATCGAATCACGTGCACATACTTTTAAGAAACTGCATTCAATCCTATCTGATCCAGGAGTTTTCGCTCGGTTCAGAATCATCGCTGAAACCATTCTTCGATAATTACAGTAAAATCTGTTCCAGGTTTTTTAAGGAACAACTAAAGAAACTCAATACATCTTCCACCAGATCAACAGAAAACCATTATCATGATGAAAAGTATCTTGATGCAGCTGAGAGCTATCTTTTCAGTCTGGTATGGAGTTCGCCTCAAGACGCGCTAAGCTTTCTTCTTGGATTATATATTGAACTTGTTTATTTCAATCCTGAATTTGCCTCCAGTCTCCTTTGGGAACTTGATGAGTTCAGGAACGTGATGTCTGCCAATCAGCTTGAAGTAATTGATATGTTAAATTCAGGCCTGATTTCGTCCGACAGATCCCTTTTCCGTAAACGTATAGAGGTACGGCCACAGGAACAGGATATTTTTACTTATCTGGACAAATGTACATCTCTCATGAATGATCTGCAAAAAGGATTACTTGA
Source organism: Fibrobacter sp. (assembly GCA_012728995.1). Taxonomy (GTDB): domain Bacteria; phylum Fibrobacterota; class Chitinivibrionia; order Chitinivibrionales; family Chitinispirillaceae; genus JAAYEB01. The sequence goes on from JAAYEB010000058.1 coordinate 10,679, forward strand.
TTTAAAGCTTGGTGAACTTAAATACAGGGATGGAGATCTTAATGCTGCACTGGATTATTTTTCCAGATCACACTCTCTTCTGAAAACTTTATTGCCTGATAACAGTCTACTTTACGAATCTTTTGTCCTGCTTGGCAGTGAGTTTAAAAAATCCGGTGATTATAATCGTGCAGTCGAGGTTTTCAATAATGCAATTTTACTTAAGCCGGAGCGTTTTTTTGCATGGCAGGATCTTGGGCTTTCTCATCTTGCATTGAAGGAATATGAACCTGCAATCAATTCGCTTTGCCAGGCTGCAAACATAAACCCGGACCATCAGGATACCTGGTACAATCTTGGATTGTCATACGCAGCAACATCAAGGGATCAGGATGCAGTTGAAGCATTTAAACAGGCACTGGACAAAGGTCCTGAATCCCAGATACTTTGGTTTCAACTGGGAAATTCTCTTGAAAATGTTGAAAAGTTTCATGATGCAGCGAATGCTTACAAAAAGGTAGTATCAATTAATCCGGATCATGTTGAAGCCTGGTATCTTCTTGGAAAATGTTATTCTGTTCAAAAACAGTCCTCCGAGGCTGTTGAGGCCTATAAGAGTGCATTATCTATCAAACCTGATTATTTGCAGGTGCTCAAAGCCATGGGTAATGAATATTTTGAACAGAAGATGTTTCAGGAAGCAGCAGAAACTTTCGAAAAAGCTGTACAGCTTGACGAGGAAAACGATCATCTCTGGAATCAGATCGCTCAGTCGTGGCTGGATGCAGAAAAATTTGAAAAAGCAATTGAAGCATGTAAAAAGGCAATCTCATTAAACAAGAACTCTTCTGAATCGTGGATTATTAAAGGCAATGCACATACTGCCCTTGGAAATTTTACCGAAGCTCTTACAGCTTATCAAAATGCATCTGAAATTGAACCGGATAATCCACTTACATGGAACCATATAGGAAATACATACTATTCGCAAAGCAACTTTGATGATGCAATAAGTGCTTTCAGAAAAGCCGTGGCTATCGATCCTTCAACAGAAGGCGCATATTTCAATATCGGATTAGCCTGCCAGGTGAAGAAAAATTATTCCGAAGCTATTGAGGCATTCAGCAGAGCTGTAGAATTTAATCCCTCAAGTGCAGAATGCTGGTTCCAGAAGGGTCGTGTTCACATGATTATGGAACAGTACGAGGATGCTATTGAGAGTCTTTCCGAGACGATTAAAATAATTCCTGAGTCACATGACGCCTGGTACAGGAAAGGTCTTTCGTGTGCAAAAATCGGAAAACATTATGACGCCATAGAATCATTCGTAAAAGCAGCCGAATTATGGAGTTCAGATCCGGATATCTGGTGTAATCTGGGGCTTTCTTATTGTGCTGAAGCTCTTTTTAACCAGGCTGTCGAGGCGTTTACAAATGCTGTCAAACTGAATGAAAACAGGCCGGAAATCTGGCTGAATCTGGGCAATGCATATAAAGAACTCAATCAGTTTGAATCGGCAATAGATGCTTTCAGGAAAACCTGTGAATTACAAAATGATAATCCGGAAGCATGGACAGGTGCGGGAATGTGTCAATATTTCATTGAAAAATATTCTGATGCAAAGCTATCACTGAAAAAAGCTCTGGAACTTGAACCGGACAATATTGATACGATCTATCATCTTGCTCTCACTTGTCATGCTGTCGGTGACTATGAGGAAGCCATCAGTTTCTATCAGCATATTACTGAACTTAAACCCGATCATCAGGATGCATGGTACAATATGGCTCTTGCATATCATGCTAACGAAAGCTTCTCAAAAGCTATTGATGTTTATAAGTTAACTGTTTCGAGATGGCCTAAAAACGGCTCCGCATGGAACAACCTGGGAATCGCCTATCATGCAACAGACCAACTGGATAATGCTGTAAACGCTTACCACGAAGCATCAAGGATTGAACCTAAAAACTCTGATATCTGGTATAATCTCGGTATTGCATATCACACAATGGAACAATATGGGGAAGCGATCCAAGCCTACAGAAAAGTTGTCAGGTTATCACCAGATAATTATGATGCATGGTACAATCTTGGTCTTTCTTATTATGTATGGGGACATTACGATGATGCAATCGAATCATACATCAAAGCTTCTCAACTAAAGCCGGATAATCATATAGTTTTGGGAAATCTGGCCACCGCATATTTCGATTCTCAAAATTACGACAAAGCTATCGAAACTGCTTCAAATGCTCTCAAATTAAACAGTAGCGAAACATGGCTAATCTGCTATCTTATATCTTCATCTGTCATGACAGGAAATCAGGCAAAAGCTGTTGAATATGCAAACCAGCTCCTTTTGAGCGAAAATTCTTCCAGGGAAATACCGGATACCATATCCATTTTGCAGGATCTTAAGGAGAAAAATCCTGCACTTGAGGGTATAGATGAACTCATACATAAACTTGAATCTTCACTGAACAATATTAATAGTAAAGTAGAAGAAAAAGTAGAAGAGGAAGAAGAAGAGGTTATGGAGCCCAAAGAGGAACAGTAATGTCCTGTTATACAAGAAAACAATCCTGATTCATTTATTACTTGTACCATTTGGCTTTTTCTCTTTTCTCAATCCACTTCAGGGTTCCAGTAGGCCAGTTATTCTACCATCCTGATTATTGCGCAAATAAGTCTTCCAGCGAAATTCACATTTTGAAGACAACACTGTTCCAATTATTACATGGTAAACAGTAAATATACTGGGAGTTAACATAAACAGCGTGTGCAGTGCTTTTCTTACAATAACCCAAAGTACGAAACAGCAAAACAAACTTGAGAAAAAAACCATACCGGTTCCAATAACAAACCGATAGTGGACCAATTACCAGTAACTTTTTTGGGCATGGAAATTGCATTTATTTCTACGTCTCATAATACCCTTTTCAGGCATTCTTTTCTTATAAACCGAAATAACTCGTTATTAATTGGGATGTTTCAATATCCCGAGGTTTTTTTAACTTTAAACAGGAGGATACTAAATATGCAACCTGCAGGATTAAATGAAATCTCTCAAACAGCACCATTCAAATTACCCCCTCTGCCATTTAATCATGATGCATTGGCTCCGCACATTTCCGAAAAAACGCTCTCTTTTCATTATGATAAACATCACAAGAAGTATATCGATACGACAAATGAGCTGATTAAAGGAACAGAATTCGAGGGAAGTAAACTTGATGAGATTATCAGGTCTACGGCAAACAATGATAAATACCAAAAGCTTTTTAATAATGCAGCGCAATCCTGGAATCACTGGTTCTTCTGGAACAGCCTGAAAAAAGATGGCGGTGGTATTCCAAAAGGGAACCTTCTGGACCTTATGAACAGTTCTTTTGGCAGTTATGATCAGTTTGTAAAAGAGTTTGCTGATTCATCAATTTCTCAATTCGGAAGTGGCTGGGGGTGGTTAGTCAGGGATGCCGACAAATTGAAAGTGGTTAAAACACAAAATGCAGACAATCCGCTGTCACACAATCTTAAGCCGGTTCTTGCCATTGACGTATGGGAACATGCATACTATCTGGATTATCAGAACAAACGAAATGAATTTGTATTTGAAATAATCAATAACCTTATCAACTGGGATTTTGCAGAGTATAACCTGTCTATAAATCCATAGTGCAACCTGAGATTCAAATATCTCTGATATTAACTTGAATGAGCCGCATCACTGAATGCGGCTCTTTAATTTATCCCGGCATCGCCGTAACCGTTGTCGTTGTCGTTGTCGTAATCGTTGTCGTAATCGTAATCGTAATCCTATAACTGCATATCAAGCGTTCTGGATCTGATTCTTAATATCAATATCCGTCACGAAGCAGATCGTGTGAAGGAATCGTCTGCTTCAGATTAATACTAATGTCAGGAATTAACATTCTGTGTTCGCAGAACTACTTTTCCCCGGTGATGCTCAGTTTCAAAATACCTGAAAGCTTCCCGAATATTCTCAAGATCGAAAATACGGTCAACATACGGTTTTACATCACCGCTATCCACATATTCTTTTAACCTGTCAAGCCTCACATTGTTAGTTATTGTAAACTGACTCAATGCCCTGACATCATATTTATTTACAAGTTTTTCATCCGGACTTTCCAGCATCGAGTTTATTACTCCCCCTTTTTTAAGGATATTGAAAGATCGCAGATATGTTTCTCCCCCGACAGTATCAAAAACTGCATCATAATCACGCAGAATTTCATCAAATCTTTGTGTTTTGTAATCTATTGCAATGTCTGCCCCGATTTCTTTTACAAAAGATATATCTTTTGCGCTGACTGTAGTGGCAATGAATGCACCCTTTTTCCTTGCAATCTGTATGGCAATTGACCCTATGCCGCCAGCACCGCCGTGAATGAGAATTTTCTGGCCATTTTTTATTTTTATCATTTCCTCCAGACTCTGGACTGCACTTGTACCTGTCAGAGGCAATGCCGCTGCTTCATAAAATGTTGCATTTACGGGTTTCATTGCTGTGTTTTTTTCGTTTGAGGCGACAAATTCCGAAAATGCTCCGGAACCGCCATTGAGGACAAATGCGTAACCATAAACCGGATCACCAGGTTTTAATGTAGTCACTGCATTGCCGATTTGTGCCACAACACCCGAAAAATCTCCTCCAAGTGTAAGCGGAAATTTTTCACCTTTAAACCCAGCCATCCCTTGGCGAAACTTGTAATCTACCGGATTTATACTCATGGCATGAACAGCTACCAGAACCTGAGTATCGTTTATTTGTGGTTCAGGTACATTTTCCATAAATTCAACAGTTTCTGTTGCACCATGTTTTTTGATCTGTACTGCTCTCATCTGTTTACCTCTGTGATGTTTCAAGAAGTTTTGTCACGACCTGTGTATATTTTATATGTATCATATTTTTGTCATAATCCCAGAATTGTGCCAGTATCAGTTTCTGTTTTTCTTCACTTAAGTATCCCAGTGATGCAGGGAAAAAACGTTCTTCTTCTTTTCGCACATGTTCAGGATAATGACGAACAAGCATATCCATCGTTTCAACTATTTCAGAAAGATTTTCTTTTCTGCCTTTGATAAAAACATTTTTCAGACTAACCAGATTATCGGTCATATTTCTGAACCTGACATGATCTGCAATCAGCTCCTTCATCAAACTACGATCTTCAGTACTGAGATCCATATCTGTCAGAGTCTCAAAAAGTATATGCTCTTCTTTCCCGTGATGAGTTCTGTCTGCATAGATTTTCATGAAATCTACTGCAGTATCTATAAATACAGGATTTACACTGTTATTTCTTTTAATGTGAATTGTCTCATTTCCAATAATTGAGATCATTTTCTCAATCAATCGGTGTTCTTTTCTTAATGGACCGCCTGGATTCATATCTTCTTTCCGGTTAGAGAAATTCAACCTTCTAATGGTTTATTATGCAAAATATGAACCTTGAATCAGCCAACTACATACTGTTGATTAAAAATGTAATTACTGA